>JBBISE010000039.1:0-23598 GCA_037441445.1 Salinivirgaceae bacterium | reverse complement strand
AAAAAAAAGGACTGTCTAGTCTTTTTAGACAGCCCCTTTTGATGATAAAATATGCTTTTTACTGAACAACTTTGCTATGCAAACTTTGCACTTCATTTGTTAATTCAATCTCATTAAATTTATCGAAGTACGTGTTTAGCAATATTTTCTGTGCCATATTTGCCTTTCCGTAAGTAACTGCTGCCAATTGATTATAAACTGAACGGCGCACAGCAACCGACTTATTCTTTTTAACTCCATTGGGCACATAAACAATCCGAGAGAATTTTTCTTCGTCGTTCAATTCTGAAAAAGACTCCGTAACAATCGTTTCGCCTTTGCTTTTCAGTGCATCTGCCGAAATTTTCTGGAAACAACCTTCCACTACGGTTTGATGTTGATACAGAACAATATCCTTGATGTCATAAACTTTTTCCGCTGGTCTTGGAGCCGGAATAAATGCTTTTTTTTGATGTTATATCAACCAGATACCATTCCCTGGAAGCGCCCTCGCCGTTTTGCGCAATTTGAACCTTCGGACCGTTCTTACTTGTCGCATCGTCTAAACAAATAACGTGTCTCTTTTTTGTGTATATTTTAAATCGGCCATTACCAAGGTGTTCAAATCCAAATCGTTGATCTTCTGACCCATTCTTTCCCCACACGTTAATGTTTGAACCTTTGGTTGGTTTTCCACCATCAATTTCAATTCGGGAATCCGCTGAATTGCCAACCACAATTTCGAAATAACCCTCCTCAGGGCTTTTCGCCAGCGCATATTTTCGATCCATTCCGGCATCAAGAGCCCAAACCTGAATATTTGCAGTGTTTACAATATGTTCGGGTTTACCGGGAATATCCCAATATCCGCCATTGTCTTTCCCATAATTTAAGGCTGATTGAATAAGAAATTGTTTTCCCAATGGCATGGTTGGTTCAAAGTTTTGCGCGAAACAGAAAACTGTTGTCGCCGACATTAAAGCCAATAAAAAAAGCTTTTTGTTTTCATACTGTTTTTCTTTTAAGATTAATAATTGGGGTTGATATCTCACCCTTCCTCTTGACACTGTGGTCGATTCGTTTACTTATTTTACTTTGGGTGCAAGAACTTACTCTGATAAAGTCATACTGTCCACAAAATTTCAATGCATACCTCGACGCAAAATGCTCTGAAGAAAAAAATGAAACCCGGCAAAGATAATATTATTTACCTATAATGATGAAAGCAATCGTAGCTGAAAGTTAAAGTTAAAGCCTATCGTATTGAATAGTAATTGCTAAGCAGATTTAATTCAGAAAACCTCTTAAATAACAACTGAAATTAATTTTATACAGCTGAGAATGAAATTTATGAATAAAAAATACTTACCTTTGCAGCCAATTTGTATGTTTGAAGGGTATATAACTGAAAAGCAAAGAACCCCGACTACACATAATGTCCAACTTATTAATAAACAAACAATTAATTACAATGAACGCAAAAAAACAAAACGAAGTTTTAACATCTTCGGCTGATTTCGATTGGGATGCTTATGCATCCGACATCGTAATTACAGAAACAAGTCGCGAAGACTTAGAGAAAATGTACGACCAAACCATGTCGTCCATCGTTGAAAACGAAGTAACCGACGGAACCGTTGTCAGTATGAACAAACGCGAAGTCCTGATCAACATTGGTTACAAATCAGAAGGTGTAGTAAGTTTGTCCGAATTCCGCTACAACCCTGACCTGAAAGTAGGCGACACCGTAGAAGTGTATGTTGAAAGCCAGGAAGACAAAAACGGACAGTTAGCCCTGTCGCACCGCAAAGCAAGAGCGCTCCGCTCATGGGATCGCGTAAATCAGGCGCTTGAAAAAGACGAAATTGTTAAAGGGTACATCAAATGCCGTACTAAAGGTGGTATGATCGTTGACGTGTTTGGAATCGAAGCATTCCTCCCAGGTTCGCAAATCGACGTGAAACCCATCCGCGATTACGACATGTATGTTAACAAAACCATGGAATTCAAGATTGTTAAAATCAATCAGGAATACAAAAACGTGGTTGTTTCGCACAAAGCTCTTATCGAGGCTGAACTCGAACAACAGAAAAAAGAAATTATTGCAAAACTCGAAAAAGGACAAGTACTCGAGGGAACCGTTAAAAACATCACATCATACGGTGTATTCATTGACCTGGGTGGCGTTGACGGCTTAATCCACATTACTGACCTTTCTTGGGGACGCATCTCGCATCCGGAAGAAATCGTTCAACTTGACCAAAAAATCAATGTTGTTATCCTTGATTTCGACGACGAGAAAAAACGTATTGCCCTTGGCTTGAAACAACTTACAACGCATCCATGGGAAGCCCTGAACCAAGAGTTGAAAATTGGTGACAAAATCAAAGGTAAAGTGGTTGTTTTAGCTGATTACGGCGCCTTTATTGAAATCGCCCCCGGTGTTGAAGGGTTGATTCACGTATCAGAAATGTCGTGGTCGCAACACTTACGCAGCGCTCAGGAATTCCTGAAAGTAGGCGACGAAGTGGAAGCCGTTATCCTGACGCTCGACCGCGACGAACGCAAAATGAGCTTGGGTATCAAACAACTGAAGCCAGATCCATGGTCAAATATCGAAACCAAATACGCTGTATATTCAAAACACAAAGCAATTGTTCGCAATTTCACCAGTTTTGGTGTATTTGTAGAAATTGAAGAAGGTGTTGACGGGTTGATCCACATTTCTGACCTATCATGGACCAAGAAAATCAAACATCCGGCTGAATTTACCACCATTGGTTCGGAAATCGAAGTTGTTGTTTTGGAAATAGACACCCAAAACCGTCGCCTGAGCTTGGGCCACAAACAATTAGAGGAGAATCCATGGGACGTGTTCGAAGGCATTTTTGCAGCCGACACTGTTCATGAAGGAACCGTAATTGAAATCAGCGAAAAAGGAGCCGTTATTGCTCTTCCTTATGGTGTTGAAGGTTTTGCAACCCCAAAACACATGGTAAAAGAAGACGGTTCGCCAGCCAAAGTGGACGAAAAACTCGAGTTCAAAGTCATCGAATTCAACAAAGATGCCAAGCGTATAATTGTTTCGCATAGCCGCACTTTCGAAGATGTAGCCCGCGCAGAGCAAGACACGCAACGCAAAGCCGCCAAAAAAGCAACTAAGAAGCTGAAAGACAGCATCGAAAAAACCACTTTGGGCGACATAGCCGAGTTGGCTCAGTTGAAAGACGACATGCTTAACAAAGATTCTGAAGAAAAAAAATCAGAATAAGTGCATTTTTTTTTGCATGAAACGAAAGGATTTGTTACTTTTAGGAAAAAATTAGCCCTATGGAATTCAAAATAGAAAAAAAGGACAAGTTCACGCTTATTCAAGTGATGGTTGATAAGCTTGACACGCACATAGCTCCATCTTTAAAATCAGAACTTGTTTTGATAGCCGGAAACGGTGAAAAAAACATAATACTCGATCTTAGCAGTTGCCGCTATTGCGATTCGTCAGGACTTAGTGCCATTCTGGTGGCAAACCGTTTGTGCAAAAATGCCAACGGGGTATTTATCCTATCAGGATTACAAACGGCCGTTGAGAGGTTAATTACCATTTCCCAACTCGACACCGTACTAAATATCGCCGAAAACGAGACAAAGGCTGAGGAAATGCTCGAAAAAGAGTTGAACAGAGCTCAATAAATGCGATTTGAGTTAACCATACTCGGGTCAGGTTCAGCATTACCCACAAGTCTCCGAAATACTACCGCTCAAGTACTTAATGTGCTTGAGCGGTTCTTTTTAATTGATTGTGGCGAAGGATGCCAATTGCAATTGCGTAGGTTTTCCATACCTTTTAACAAAATTAACCGGATATTTATAAGCCATTTGCATGGCGATCACTTTTATGGTTTATTCGGGTTATTATCGACCTTAAACCTAATGGGACGAAAAGTTCCAATGTATATCCATGCCCACCCCGATTTATACCCCATCCTAAAATCAGTGTTAAACTTTGATTCGGAAACGTGGATGTATGGGGTAAGATTGATTCCTCTTCAATTCGACAAGACGGACGTTATTTTCGAAGATTCAAAAGTAAAGGTTACCAGTTTTCCTCTTAGACATTCCATTCCCGTTTGTGGATTTTTGTTTGAAGAAAAACCTCGTCAACGGAAAATTCGAAAGGAAGTTATTTCAGAGTATCAACTATCGATAAAAGAAATCAATGAACTGAAAAATGGTCTTGACATTCACCGCAATGATCAAGTGATTTATAACAAAGAACTAACACTCGCCCCTCCACCTTCCCGCAAATATGCTTTTGCAACAGATACACTAAAATGTTCCGAAATAGTAGATATAGTAAAAGATGCCGATTTGTTCTATCATGAGGCAACCTATTTGCATCAGGATTTGTCCCTGGCTAGAAAAACCTGCCACACAACTGCACTTCAAGCCGCCGAGATTGCTCGCTCGGCGGGGGTTGGAAAATTGCTTGTTGGACACTATTCCAGTCGGTATCCGGATACACAGACAATTGAAAATGAAGCGAAAGCCCATTTCTCAAATAGCATTGCCGTAAATGATGGAGATATATTCAAGATTAATTTACGGTAAGAAAACATCTCTTTATCTGACAGTTATGTGCAGACAGTGGTTTTTAGTCTCAAACAGAACATAACACAAACCTTCGTCTTGCATTGCAAGCAACTCGCGGGTCAATAACGTGCCAAGATTTGGGGAATAGATAATTTTCTCTTCTCTGACATCCCAAAACTGTGTCTTGGCAATGTCAATAGTCCTCCCATACAAATGAGCGGATTCATTTCTGGTAGCATTAATATTAACTTTGGTTAGCTTTTTCTGGCTTTTCTCAGTGCGTAACACTGAAGTAACGTAGAACTTATATTTTGCAATATTCTTTTTCCTCAAGGTCTCAGAAAACCTAGAGCCTAGTTCATCAAGGAAATCGTGAACATCAGGTTGGGCATATGGTAACGAGTGGATTAATCGCTGTAATGAGAAATAGTGGTTTGATCTGAGCTTTTTTAAGGATGATAATTCCGCTTTTCTTTCAGGATTCTCTTCAATTTCCTGTACCGAGCAAACTGTTTCCTTGATGCCCTTTTGTTTGGCAACCCGCAAATGATAACCGTTGTTGAATTTCTTTAATAACTTTTTCTCATTTTGTGTAAGTGGCTTTATCAGAACTTCATCAATTGTAAACCGCCTTTCCAGAACTATTAAATATATGGTAAAAGATACCGCAACTACACCTATTGCTAAACTGGCAAAAAGAAACCTGTTCGAATATAAAAACCGATATAATCCCTTCTTTCGATTAGGATTTGTTGCTGGTTTTATATTTGTGTCAAGGCTCATATCCAATAAATAAACGCGAAGTTACGAAATTGTTTCCTAAAAAATGTCCTTTAGAAGAAATAGGGCGATAGAAGGTACACTAAAACCTGAATTGGAGTAAAAAACGATATGATTGGGAATATTGCATTATTTTTGCAGTTGCAAACGGCGAAATTTGAAATTGGAATAATCATGGTGATTACGTTCGACAAGGCCCTCCAAATAGTTATTGACAACGCCCCTGCTGTGGGAACCGAATCGATTGAGCTTCTTGATTCCTGTGGACGTATTTTGGCTGTGCCCGTGTACAGCGATATAGACATGCCTCCATTTAACAAGTCGGCCATGGACGGCTATGCCCTTAGAAAAGAGGATATTAATAAACCACTACGTAATATTGGAATCATTGCTGCCGGACACGATCCTATCCTCTTTCAATATGGTGAGTGTGTGGCAATTATGACCGGAGCCCGGGTTCCCGACTGCGCCGATTTTGTTATACCTTACGAAAATACAGAGAAAATAAGTGAAAACCTGATAACCGTTACAAAACCTACAAAAGGAGCAAACATAGCCTATAAATCTCAGGACATAAAAGCCGGACAACTGATTTTTGAAGCCAAAACCCTGCTTACACCAGCCCATATTGCCATGTTAGCCGCTGTAGGTTGCGTAAAACCAATCGTATTCAAGAAACCTGCCGTATTGGTTTTCAGTACCGGAAACGAGATTGTAGAACCAGAAATATATCCCTCGCAAAACCAGATTCGTAATTCGAACGGCACCCAATTAGTAGCCCAATTGTCTGAACTTCCTGTAAATGTGGAATATGGAGGTATTATTTCCGATTCGGAATCAGAAACGAAGCAAAAACTAGAACTGGCATTGAAAAAATATGATATCATTGTTATGTCAGGTGGAATTTCCATGGGTGATTTCGACTTTATACCGCAAGTTCTTATTAATGAGAATGTTAATATTCTTTTTCAAACTATAAAAGTCAAACCGGGTAAACCCACATTGTTTGGAATAAAAGACAATTGTACAATATTTGGATTACCTGGAAATCCGGTGTCGGCATTTATTCACTGCAATATATTAGTTAAATCGCACATTTATAGCCGATTAGGAATCTTTCTTAAACCAAAATACACACGTTTACCCTTAGGTGAAGCCATCGAAATTCGAAATCCGGACAGGTTATCATTGGTTCCCGTTAGAATTTCTGACGACAATTTAGTACATCCGGTTGATTACCATGGTTCGGCACACATTTTTGCCATGACACAAGCCAATGGAATACTTTCCATGGAAGTGGGATTACCAAAAAAAGAAAAAGGAGAAATGGTCGATGTTCGATTGCTTTAAAAGAGAGATCAACTACTTGCGTATGTCGGTAACTGACCGTTGCAATTTACGATGCCAGTATTGTATGCCCGAAGAAGGAATTCAACAGATTGACCATCATAATATTTTATCATTCGATGAAATTGTCGCTTTTACACGATATGCTGTGTCTCAAGGGATAAAAAAAATAAAATTAACTGGAGGTGAACCTCTTGTTCGTAAAGGGATTATAGACCTGGTAAGCATGATTGCTGAAATTCCAGGAATAGCTGATTTTGGAATGACAACCAACGGAATTTTATTGGAGAAGTACGCCCAAGAACTCAAAGCCGCAGGATTACACCGTGTTAATGTGAGCCTTGATTCTATGAAACCTGCCCGTTTTAAAGAAATTACACGTATTGGCAACATTGAAGATGTCTTAAAAGGTATTCAGAAAGCAATTGAGGTCGGGCTTACTCCATTGAAAATTAATTGTGTTATATGTAAAGACGAAAATGAACCCGATGCTCTTTCCGTTGCAGAATATGCAAAGAAAATGGGTATTCAGATTCGATATATTCCGCTCATGGATTTGGAAAAAGGAGAATTCGGCATTGTTCACGGCGGGGATGGTGGTAACTGTGTCATATGCAATCGGTTACGCTTGACCCCTACGGGAGATATAAAACCATGTTTGTTTAGCAATTTAGCGTATAACATCAGGACTCTGGGAATTGAGAAAGCGTTTACTGAGGCAATCCTGAAAAAACCCAAATCGGGAATAATTAACAACCAAAACCACTTTTATAACATTGGAGGATAAGTAAATGAATGAATTATCGCATATTGATGCCGATGGAAAAGCCCGCATGGTGGATGTGGGTAGCAAACCTGTGCAAAAGCGCACAGCGATTGCTGCAGGGCACATCACGCTTCAAACGGAAACTATCAGATTTGTACAGGAAAATCAGATGAAGAAAGGAGATGTCCTGGGAATCGCACAAATTGCCGGAATTCAGGCGGCCAAGCAGACTTCAGCTCTTATCCCTCTATGCCATCCCCTTCTTTTAACCTCCGTGCAGGTAACGTGCGAGATTGACAAATCTGGAATAAGTGTTCAAAGTACAGTAATTTGCAGTGGACAAACCGGCGTTGAAATGGAAGCACTTACTGCCACAAGCGTTGCATTGCTAACTATTTATGACATGTGTAAAGCCGTTGACAAACAAATGGTTATATCAAAGATAACACTTCTTGAAAAAACAAAAATTTAATCGAAATGAATAAACCCACACAGTGTATAGAAATAGTTTCGGTCAATATATCGAAAGAAAAAGGCGTAATAAAACAGCCCGTTAATGAAGTCACTCTCACAAATTTAGGTATTGAAGGAGATGCCCATTCGGGTGAATGGCACCGGCAAATCAGCCTATTGGCCGAAGAAAGCATAAAGCGTTTCGAGAAAACCCTTGGGAGAGAGTTGCACTATGGTGAGTTTGCTGAAAACATCACCACCCGTGGGGTTGAACTCAAAGATTGTCAGGTTGGCGATCGGTTTATTGGCAACAATATGGAGCTGGAAGTCACCCAAATAGGTAAGAAATGTCACGGTTCGGGGTGTGCTATCTTTCAACTGGTTGGAAACTGTGTTATGCCTATTGAAGGAATTTTTTGCAAAGTTATTAAAGGGGGCATTTTGAAACCGAAAGACACTTTTACCTTCTATCGGAAATAACTTGGAGTTATTCTTTGCTTCCAGCAATTTATATTGCTCATCCAAGGAATTAAAACCGATCAAAAGGATTGCTAACCATGAGTGACATACATACTCTGCATTGACAAAAAATCAAATTAGTATTGTATTCCATTCGTTGTAGTTTATAGTAAAAAAAAAAAAGCGGCCTTTGCCGCTTTCTTTTAATGCCTGATTACCCAGACTTGTATTTCTTTTTGCTTGAGTTTCTGATACTCAGCAAACGCCTCTTTCCGTTCAATAAAGCTACTGTAGGAAACCCTCCAAAATCCACGGCTCTCCATGAATACTTCAGAATTATACCCTTGAGATTTAAGTTGTTCTGCAAACCTGTGAGCATTTTTCTCAACCTTAAAGCTACCGGCAACTAAATAGTATTTCTTTTGGTTTTTCAGAATTTCGGCCTGACGTGCGGCCTCTTCTTCGGCCAAGCGAATACTGTCCTGTCTCATTTTCTCTACCTGAGCAGTTGAATCTTGCTTCATTTGTTCACGTTTTGCTTCCAGTGCAAGTCTTTCTTTTTCAGCTTTGCCAAACCAATCATCATAATTAAGGTACATTAGTCCACCTAATACTCCTAACACAACCACAACCCCAACAACAATAAGGATGGTAGTCATATTTCCCTTCGGTTCCGGTTTTTTTGTTACCGAAACAGAACCTTTTCCAGGGGGAGGAGGAGGCGTTCCTGGTTTTACAGTAGGCTTAGCCTGAGATTGAGCGGGCTGAGCAGGTTGTGCTGGTTTTGCTCCTGGAGTTGGAGGAGGAGTTCCTCCTGATGCTGGCTTTGCTTGTGGCTTTTCCTCAGTTTTAGTCTCGACTTTAGGAGATTCAACATCTGCCTTGGGAGCCTCGGGTTGTGGTGTCTCTGTTACCTGAGGTTCGGAAGCGACTTCTGCTTTTGAAGCTCCTTCAGTGGCGGGGACATCTTCTCCTGCCACAAAGCGAACACCACCACGTTCATCTTTGGTCAATGTTCCTAATGCAGGAAGATTATATTTCTGAGTTGTTTTTAACGTACCTTGAAGTTCTTTAACAAATTCACGGATTTTCTTAAAGGCGTCATCCTTGGAGATTTTCTCTTTGGTAGCCATGTGGTTAACGAGTAAACCATCGTTGTATTTTAGAAAATCATTGAAAGTGACTGCCCTTTTCCCTGCATCCATCTTTACCATAAATGCTCCGAAGTCCGGAACAATCACTCGATTGTTTGTTTCAAGCAATTCGGCTATGTACTTTTCTATCATAATGTTTTGGTTATTTAATCGTTAAACTCTGAAAACTCAACGCAAGATAAGACTTTTTTTTTGTTTAGTCACAATGTCACTGATTTTTTTGACAAACAGGCTTCTATCCAGGCTGAGACACTATTTCAAAAGCGGTGAAAATCATTTTTTTGAATGATAAATGTCAAATACAAAAAACGAGGCTGGTTTTTTAAACCGTTATAAATTCACCAAATTCCAGGTTCATAACCGGTTTTTTGAAAAAAATACCATTATTATAAACAGTAGCACCGTTCACAATGGTGGTTGCCACTTTATGAGTGAACCTATCACCAATCAGCGGAGACCAGCCACACTTGTATAAAATATTTTCACGACTAATCTGATGTGGTTGATTCGGATCAACTAACACCAGGTCGGCATAAAAACCGGGTTCAATAAATCCCCTTTTTTTGATTCGAAAAAGCTTTGCAGGAGCATGGCACATTTTATCGACCACCTGATTGTAGGTGAATATGCCTAGTTTAACCATTTCGAGCATTAAGACAAGCGAATGTTGAACCATGGGGGATCCTGAGGGGCATTTCAAATATGGATTTTGTTTTTCTTCAAAAGTATGCGGAGCGTGATCCGTTGCAACAACATCTATCACGTTTTTTTTTACGGCCTCAATAAGCCAATATCTGTCATTTGTGCTTTTTATAGCCGGATTCCATTTAATCAATGTTCCTCGTTGTTCATAGTCTAAGTCGGAAAATCTCAAATGGTGTACACAAACCTCTGCTGTAATACGTTTATTTTCAAGACTGATGTCATTTCGAAAAAGAGAAAGTTCTTTTTCAGTACTGACATGCAGAACATGCAATCGGGAATTGTACTTTGTGGCTAGTTCCACGGCCTTTGAAGATGATTTATAGCAAGCATCTGCATTCCTTATTACCGGATGTTGATGCAAAGGGATGGCATCGCCGAATTTTAAAACTGCCCGACGTGTGTTCTCAATAATTGTGGCTTCATCTTCGCAATGTACAGCGACTAAAACGGGGCTCTCAGCAAAAATTCCCGACAAAGCCTTTTCACTGTCAACCAACATATTGCCTGTTGATGAACCCATAAAAATCTTCAGTCCGCAAACATTAGCCGGATTTATCTTTTTTACCTCTTCAAGATTTTTGTTCGTTGCACCGAAATAAAACGAATAGTTGGCCCATGATTGCTGGTGTGCCAGTTCGAACTTCTGTTCCAGATTTTGAATTGTGGTTGTTGGAGGAATGACGTTAGGCATATCCATGAAAGAAGTGATTCCACCTGCAATAGCTGCCCTTGACTCACTTTCAATATCTCCTTTATATGTAAGGCCAGGTGTGCGAAAATGCACATGATCATCAATAACACCCGGGAATAACAAAAGACCCGATGCATCGATGGTTGCATCGGGTATTGTATTAATTGGGATTGAACTTACTTCTTTAATTATTTCACCTTCGACAAGCACATGGCCGACAAAGGCTTTATCGCGATTGATAATTGTTGCATTCGTAATAAGCAAAGTACCCATTATCGCACTTTTTTATACTTTCTAAACCAGCTACCTACTTTTAGTTTAATAACTCCCATTACGGCTTCACCAAAAATACCACCGCTCATTTTTGAGGCACCCTGTGTGCGGTCAGTAAAAATGATGGGAACTTCTACAATTTTAAACCCATGCTTCCAGGCGGTAAATTTCATTTCAATTTGGAAGGCATATCCTTTAAAGCGAATCTTTTCAAACTCGATGGTTTCGAGTACTTTTTTCCGATAACATTTAAACCCCGCAGTGGTATCACGGATATTCATGCGTGTTACAAACCTGACATAAGCTGAGGCATAATACGACATAAGCACACGTCCCATGGGCCAATTCACCACATTGACCCCGTTAACATAACGAGACCCAATGGCAAGATCAGCCCCATCAATGCAGGCCTGTTGTAGGCGAATAAGATCAGCGGGGTTGTGTGAAAAATCGGCATCCATTTCGAATATGAATTCATATCCATGTTCGATAGCCCATTTAAAGCCAGCTATGTAAGCGGTACCTAAACCCTGCTTTCCCGGACGTTCTAAAATATGTAGTGTTTCGGGAAAAACCCTCATCATCTCTTTGACAATCAAGGCCGTACCATCCGGGGAATTATCTTCAACAACCAAAACATGGTACTCTTTTTTGAGATTCATTACGGCCTCAATAATAGCCCCGATATTCTCTTTTTCGTTGTAAGTTGGTATTATAACTATAGCTTTGTCCACAATAATAACGTTTTAATTTTGCAACAAATGTAATAAAAAAATGCACCAAATCGCTGAATATTGCATAAAAACGACCTAGTGCATTAGCATTTTTTTGATTACACAATGCTATTTGTTTATCAGCTCTTCGCAATCAAGAATCTAGAAATGGAAGTCTTTATTTAATAACTTTCAGTTCTTTCCCTACCTTAATGAATGCGGTTATTGCTTTGTCAAGATGTTGCGGTGTGTGGGCCGCTGACAACTGTACACGAATACGAGCCTGTTCCTTTGGCACCACGGGGAAATAAAAGCCAATAACATAAATGCCTTCGTTTAGCAATTTTGCAGCAAACTCCTGCGATAGTTTGGCATCGTATAGCATTACAGCACAGATAGCTGATTGCGTTGGCTTTATATCAAAACCAGCTTCGGTCATTTTTTTGTAAAAATACCCGGTGATTCGGTGCAACCTGTCCTGAAGTTCATTGGTTCGGGTCATCATATCAAACATAGCGATTCCGGCAGCGGCAACCATCGGGGGAATTGAATTCGAGAAAAGGTAAGGTCGAGAACGTTGTCGCAACATGTCAATTATCTCTCTTTTCCCTGTGGTAAAGCCGCCAATTGCCCCACCGAAGGCTTTACCAAGGGTACCGGTTATAATTTCGGCTTTGCCCTTGCAATTGTACAGTTCGGTTACACCACGGCCAGTATTTCCAACCACACCGGCGGAATGCGATTCATCAATCATGACCATGGCATCATATTTTCCTGCAAGCTCCAGTATTTTGTCCATTGGGGCAACATTGCCGTCCATTGAGAAAACGCCATCGGTGACAATCAAACGGAAACGTTGTGACTGAGCTGCTTGCAATTGCTTTTCCAAATCGGCCATGTCTGCGTTTTGGTATCGGTAACGTTGAGCCTTGCAAAGCCTTACTCCGTCTATTATTGAAGCGTGATTGAGCGAGTCACTGATTATAGCGTCCTGTTCCTCTAACAAAGGTTCAAATACTCCACCGTTGGCATCAAAACATGCTGCATAAAGAATAGTATCTTCAGTTCCAAAAAAATCGGCAATTTTTTGTTCCAAGGTTTTGTGCAAATCGCCAGTACCACAAATGAACCGGACGGATGACATGCCATATCCGTGGGTGTCGAGGGCTTTTTTGGCAGCTGCAATTAACTCCGGATTATTGGAAAGACCAAGATAATTGTTGGCACAAAAATTCAATACCTCTTGACCAGTATTTACCTTAATTTCAGCACCTTGTGGAGAAACAATAATCCGTTCGCGTTTATACAATCCGGCTTGTTCAATGGATGTTAATTCTTTTTGCAGATGTTCTTGAAAACGAGTGTACATAGTAAGTTAGTTTATAAGTTTAAGAGTGATGCCAAAATTACTTTTTTCTGCGTTAGGTTGGACTTTTTTTAGCAAAAATCTTAGTTACTTGATAGCGCTGGTTAGCTGCTTTTAATTGAGGTAACCTACAATTTCAAGACTTTCGGTTCCTTGGTTGACTGACAAAGCCTCGCCGATATCAAGCACCTTGAGCTTGTCAGAAATATTCAGACGGCGAGCTTCATTTTTTAACCTTTGGAGAGGCTCTCCGACTGGTTCATCGGAGAGATCGTAGGTTCCATAATGCATGGGTATAAAAGTTTCTCCTCCGAGATCGATGAACGCTTGCAAGGCCTCTTCCGGAGTGGTGTGCGAGGTTTTCATCATGTACGATGGGGAATAGGCGCCAATGGGAAGAATACAATAGTTTATTTTACCGAACAATTCTCGAATCTCCTTATAATGTTCTCCGTAACCACTATCGCCTCCAAAATAGATTTTTGTATTTCCTGAATGAATAAGGAAACTACCCCACAAAACCCGGTTTTGATCGTTCAGTCCTCTACGTCCCCAGTGCCGTGCCGGAAGAAAAATAACTCGTAAATTTTCATTGAGTTGATACTCCTGGTACCATCCAGCCTCCTGAAAAGAAATTTCATCAAACCCATTTACCTTTAGTAACTGACTTCCGTTCAAAGGCATAAGGGCTTTCATTTCAGGATTAAGGGCAACCAGTTGGTTTACAGACTTTGCATCGAAATGATCGCGATGATCATGCGAAATCAGCAAATAATCAACTCCCTTCAGGTCGGTGACATCGCAAGGAAGTGATACTCGGCGTTCACGAGTTGGAAGGTCAAAAAAGGCCGGATCTGTAATGATTGTCACATCGTTTAAGGAGATTAAAAATGAGGCATGACCCAACCATATTATTTTGTTTAATGCTTTTTCTGACGGATCCAATTGTACAACGTTTGGTCTAAAGTCATCTCTTTTTTTTTCCTCTTTTTGTGGATTGCGGCTCAGGCGTCACTTAAGAATAGTAACAAAGGTAACCTCATCGGAAACCGTATCATTGACAAACCGTTTGTTAATCATAAAATTGCCTTGCCAGGATGGCTTAATAACAGGCAGGTCGGGGTTAAGAACCCTTTGAACGATTTTTTTCTTTTCCAAAGGCATAACGCTGGGCAAAATAGTGATTACCAAAAATAGGACAAGGATGTATATTTTACTCATTTCTCCACAATTTATTGTTTCGGATAAGTGTGAACAAAACACATGCGTTCTTTTTGCATGGGAAAGAAACGGATAATTGTCCGAAATGTTTCCAATTCAAATACGGAACCACTGAGGCCCTATTTTTTTGGTAGTTCCTGCAAGTATTTTCATGTTGGATAACCGGGGATCGGTCAAAATTATGGGGAACTAGGCATTATTGTTTGGGTAAATGCGTTAAATTAGCAAAAAAATTAACTGTGAAAAGATTTCTTTTTTTATGGCTTTTTGCTCTAATGCAAATTTTGCCGGTTGGTGCCCAAAATAACGTTAAAACCTTGTTGCAGGCAGGACAAAATTATTATTCAAACAAAAAATATAATCTTGCCCTAAAACAGTTCATCCTCGCTGACTCGTTGACAAAAAACGATCAGACTCCAGCGTATTGGATAGGAAAAACATATTTAGAAATAAAAGGCCGAGAGCTTAATGCCATTCCTTATTTCGAGCGCGCTTTGAAAATGCGCAGCGTTCCCTATGATGTCCATAGACACTTGGGTCTTTTGTATCACCAAACTTTTCTATTTGACAAATCCATCCAGCAGTTTTCCCAATATTTATCGAAGGCACTACCAAATGATGGTTTTATAGCCTACTGCGAACGCATGATAGAAATCTCGGCCAATGCAAAAAATGTTGCGGGAAAGAAAGCCCATAAAAGTATAAAAGCCCTTTCACAAGTAATTAACAGGGGTTATTCGGAGTACTCTCCCTATATTTCAGCTGACATGCAGACTATGGTTTTTACTCGGGTTGAAATTGACAATAAGACTCCGAACTCAGAAAAAGCCACCAAACAATTTATGATGTCACGAACACGAGATGGTGTACTTTGGGAAGAACCCATTACATTAGAAGTTCCAGCTCCCTATGATGTCGAAACTATGGAACTTGCCGGCTTATCGCAGGATGGGTTTACCCTATACCTGTCTATTGGGGATAAAATGAGTGCGGATCTTTATTCTGCCGAATTAGAGGGCACCAGGTTGAAGAGTGTGACTCAACTTTCCGCCAGCATCAACAGTCGTTTTGGAGAGTTCAGCATTTCTTTCAGCTACGATGGCGAGTCATGTATTTTTAGCAGTAACCGTCCCGGGGGTATTGGGGGTACCGACCTGTATCGTTCGAACCAAAACCCAGATGGAAGCTGGTCGAATCCAGTAAACCTGGGGCCAACCATAAACACCTCATTCAATGAGGATGGCCCTTTTTGGCATCCTGACGGAAGGAAATTTATTTTTGCTTCAGAAGGACATCAATCCATTGGAGGATATGATTTGTATGAATCGCAATTGAACCGCGATGATTTTTGGTCAATACCAGTTAGCCTTGATTTTGCCAATACGGTTTATGATGATCGGTACTATGTAATTGATGCTAAAGGTCAGAAAGCCTTTTTTTCGCAGGCACTGAATTTTTTTCCAGGAAGGTACAAGATTTTTTCAACTGACCTTCAGGAAAATATACCTTTAACCATGGTTAAGGGCTCTATCAGTATTGGAAAACCGCCCAAACCCATTAGCGCGAAAATAAAAGTCTATGACAATGAAACCAAACAAAGAGTAAGATACACTTATAGTCCAAATGAATACACGGGCAGATATCTAATGATATTTCCGCCCGGAAGAAACTATGACATTATAGTTGAAGCTGAGGGTTTTCTCCCACAGTTAATCAATGTTTATATACCAGAACAAAAGTACTTCTATGAGCTATTCCAGGAAATAATCCTTGAATCAATTGAAGTTAAAAATCAACGTATTGGCGAAAATATCAAAGTCAGGAATACTTTTTACGATATTTACAAAACCCCACTTTCCGATAGTGTCATAAATGGATATAAAGCAAATGAACCAAAAGATTATGATCATTTGCTACAAATTATTGGGGACATTATTTATCAAACCGATAGCATTGGGGTGGAAAGCCTGGAAAAGATGGTGCAAAATCCAACACCAAGCACAACGAAAGATACAGACTATTCAAAATTGTTCGATCTTATTGGGCAAGCTATTGAAACAACAGACAGTGTTGGTTTGGCTATTTTGGATCAAAGTACTCTTTACGACGAAGTAGTAGTTGCTCCAACCTATTATCAGGAAGGCGATCCAAAGAAATCATTGGTTAAACACGTCTATGGAAAAGATACCCTTGCAACCGCCCCTCCTTTAAAAACTGACGAACAAAGAGTTATAGTCCCAAAAATCAACGAAGAACACGACTCGACGCTCCTTTTTCGCACATCCCGGATTTCGGATCGCAAATACGTTTTTACCGAGACAATCTATTTCGATGTTAACGATATAACCATTGAAACAAAATTCTACCCCATTATTAAAACAGTTACCGATTTAATGCACAATAACAAGAGATTGGGCTTAGAACTTCACGGTTACACCGATCCACAAGGAGCAGAAGTTTATAACCTGCAACTCTCTGAAAAGAGGGCGCGGTCAGTTTACAAACACGTTGTTGGGTTAGGTATCAGGGGATACAGGACTATCGTAACAGCCCATGGGGTTGATTATTCCCCGGTTGAACTTACAAACACGAAGGATGTTTTCGGGGTTAAGCGACGCGTTGATTTGAAAGTTTTTGAAATTTCGGCCAATGAATAAGCGTTTGAAAATAGTTCTCTGTTTGTTGGGTTTGGCCAGTTTGTGGTCAACACAATCTCGCCTTGCTGCACAGCAATATACAGAATATGAGGTAAAAGCAGGCTATATCTATAACTTCGTCCGTTTTGTTACCTGGCCAGAAGGAAGTTTTGCCAATAATTCCTCCCCTATCGTTATAGGGATTTATGGCAATGACAGGTTTGGCGAAATTATTCGTCAAACTATTCGCAGCAACACGGTCGATGGTCGTTCCTTTATTATAAAATACTATAACCAACCTGCACAAATCCAACAATGCCATATATTGTTCGTTAGTGAACTAAACAGAACGGAATTAATTGATTTGTTGCGAGTTGTAAGAAAGAAACCCATACTTACTGTTGGAGACAATCTGGAAGATTTTTGCCAAATGGGCGGAATTATTAACTTCACTCCCCAATATTCCCGCAACAGGTTTGAAATCAATCATACAACGGCCAAAAGCAATGATATCGCCATTAGTTCAAAATTGCTTTCCTTGGCTAAAATAATAACAATCAATGAAGTGGAGTTTTAATAATTTATCCGTCAAAGTTAAAGTTGTCGGGGTAATTATTTTAATTACCTCCATTGCATTGATTTTGGCAGGTTCAATCTTCTTTGCATTTGACAGAAAACAATTCGAAAACAAATCGTTTAATAATCTTCGGATTTTGGCCGACATTATTGGTAACAACAGTACAGCTGCAATAACCTTTAAAGATGTCTCTGTAGCGCAGGAAATACTTTATTCTCTATCAGCCAACCCCAACATACAGGCCGCTAATATTGTGCTAAAAACAGGCGACACTTTGGCTTGGTACAGCGCTGAAAATAAAAAGCTTAACCTTCCTGTTTTTCCACATTCACGTGATACTTCCATCTTACTTGAAACTGGATTTTTAGTAAATCGTAATGTGTACATGGAGGACGATATTATAGGAAGTGTGACCATTTTTTCGGACTTGGAAGAATACAATGAACGGGTAAAGGGTTTTGTCAACATCATAACAATCATACTTTTAACCTCTTTAGCCACAGCCTTTCTTCTGGCTTTAAAACTGCAACAAATTGTTACAAACCCTATATTGAAGTTGGCCAAAATAATGGAAGAAATTTCGGTCAGAAAGGATTTTTCTGTCCGGACAACCGACTTGCGCGGTGATGAAATTGGCTACCTGAACAAAGGGTTTAACACTATGTTATCGCAAATTGAAGAACAAAACATTGCCCTTCTGTATGCAAAAGAGCAGGCTGAACGTTCGGTCAAGGCCAAAGAGCGGTTTTTGGCTAACATGAGCCATGAAATAAGAACACCCATGAATGGTATTCTGGGAATGACGGGTTTGTTACTTGACACCCCGTTGACTTCGGTTCAACGCGGTTATTTAGACAATATCAATGCTTCGGCAGAATCACTATTAGTAATTATTGACGACATTCTGGACTTCTCCAAAATTGAAGCCGGGAAAATGGAGTTTGAAAGAAAACCATTTGATTTGGTCAAGATAATAGAAAAAAACATGTCGCCATTGCAATTAAAGGCCACTTCGAAAAATTTACAACTGAAGTACAAAGTACCCGAAAACCTTCCCACGTTGTTGGGGGACGAAACCCGCTTGTCGCAAATACTTACAAACCTATTAAGTAATGCCCTCAAATTCACCGAAAAAGGGTATGTTAACTTAGTAGTAAAAGCCGTTGATAAGACGGAAGACACAATATCATTAAAATTTAGTGTTATTGACACTGGAATTGGCATTAGTAAGGAAAAACTTGAGGATATCTTCAAATCCTTTATTCAGGAATCGAGCAGCACGACAAGGAAATATGGTGGAACCGGATTGGGCCTTACAATCTCTAAACAACTGGTAGAATTGCAGGGGGGACAAATGTCTGTCAAAAGTAGAAAGGGACTTGGATCAGAGTTTTCATTCACTCTTACGTTTGAAATTTCGGAAGAACCCATTGACAAAAAACACTTTGCAAAAGAGATTGAAGAAATTTTCGACAATCCGCTAAGAAGCAAGGTAAAGCTGCTTTTAGCCGAGGACAACCGGATTAATCAATTGCTTGCCCTTTCATTGCTGCAAAAACACGGTTTTTCTGTCGATTGCGCTGAGTCGGGTGTTGAAGTTCTGGCATTACTGGAAAAGAAGCACTATCACCTGATTTTAATGGACTTACACATGCCGGAAATGGACGGTTACTCAACAACACATTACATTCGCAACGAACTCACATCGCCGCTTAATTCAATTCCCATAATTGCGGTAACCGCTGCTGCCATAAAAGGGGAAAAAGAGCGGTGCTTGAGCGAAGGTATGAACGATTATATTTCGAAACCCTACAAACCTCTTGAATTGGTTACAAAAATTGATTCCTTAATAGAACTGTCATTCCCTGATCTATCTGAATACAACTATCTTGATTTGGGTTATCTACGCGACATCACCGACCGTGATACCAAACTTATTAGTGACTTTATTGATGCTTTTCTTGAGCAACTTCCCGAATACAGAACAAAAATTGAAAAGGGGTTAGCTGACCAGGACTGGAAAAATGTGGCCATGGCTGCGCACAGCTTAAAATCATCGTTTGCCATGATGGGATCGCATGAGTTGCAATCAGTTATGAAACAAATTGAAATAATTGCAAAAGAATCTCCGGACGAAGTTGAGATCCGCCGATTTTTTAATATTTTTGCAAACTCGATATCTTTCATGTTGGGAGAATTGGATAAATACAAATCAAATCTACGATAAATGTTTGAAACAGAGAGCACAAAGGGGTTGCCAGTAATTCAAGCCACCGGCACCCACAAAATTAACGCGCTAAACGCTGATATGCTAAAGCAAATAGCACTGTTGGGCTTAAGTACCAATAGCGCTCTAATTATTGATTTTTCCAATGTTAATTATATTGACAGTACAGGGTTTAGCGCCATTTTAACAGCCTATGACTTTGCCAAAAAGAACGATAAACAATTCTTGCTTGTCGGTATCTCTCATGAGCTTATGGGGTTGTTTAAAATAACAAAATTAGATGAAGTATTTCGCATTTTTCTTACAACCGAGGAAGCCATCAATTCAATCGAAAAATAATATTAAAAACAAACGACAATGAAAGCTATAATTAGAACCATTTTTATGATTACAGTTGCAGGGTTACTCTTCTTTACATCCTGCCGATCCCCCAAGCAATTTTTAGTAGTCAGCTACAACGTTGAAAATCTATTCGATACTACGAAGAACTCGGGTGGTTTAGATACCGTTTTTATCCCAGAAAGCAAAAAAGAATACAATACCGAAAAGTACAACAGCAAATTAGCCAATATCTCCAAAGTGTTGTCATCTATTGATGAAAAACAAATGCCTGATATTATAGGGTTAATTGAAGTAGAGAACCGGGGTGTTTTAGAAGATTTGGTTAAACAACCAACCTTAATGAAAAACAACTACAGTATCTCGCATTTTGATGGACCTGATCCCAGAAGTATTGACGTTGCAATGCTTCACAGTAAACGATTTTCCAAGCTAAGCGAAGAAGCGATGCACGTTTACACCGACTCGTCAAAACGGTTTCGTAGCAGAGATATCCTTTATGTCAAAGGATTGATTGAAAAAGATACAATCCATGTTTTCGTTAACCACTGGAAAAGCAGGGTCGGTGGAGAGGAGAAAACGCGGGGTACCCGTGTTATGGCAGCGCAAACACTTCGGAATTTTTCCGACTCGTTGCTTAAGAGAAATCCCTTATCGAAAATTGTCATTATGGGCGACTTTAATGATAACCCCACAGATACAAGCCTTTATGAAGTTTTAGGTGCTGGAAAACCTGGGTCGGACAGTAAGCTTATTAACATAATGTTCCCGTTGTTCGAGGAAGGGAAAGGCACACATTTCTATCGCAACAAATTTAGTATGCTCGATAACATGATTGTTTCTCAATCGGTGTTAAAAAATAAAAAAGGGGTTCGTTCCGATGGTAAGGGTTACATTTTTTCACCCGAGTGGATTTGCTACAAAACCAACCATGAAATTTTTGCCCCATCGCGAACCTATAGGGGCGACAAGTATTTCAATGGATATAGTGACCATTTTCCCATTTTCTTTTACCTTACGAAGTAAATGAAATTCAAGGTTGTATCAGACTATGCCCCAGCAGGCGATCAACCGGAGGCCATTGAACAGTTATCGCAAAATATTATTGATGGTAACCGGTTCCAGACCCTTTTGGGCGTTACTGGTTCAGGCAAGACGTTCACTATTGCGAATGTCATTGAAAAGGTACAGCTTCCAACGTTAGTGCTCAGCCACAACAAGACACTGGCTGCCCAACTCTACAGCGAATTTAAAAGCTTTTTTCCTGAAAATCAGGTTGAATACTTTGTGTCCTACTACGATTATTATCAACCGGAGGCCTATTTACCCGTTAGCGATACTTATATTGAAAAGGATTTGAGTATCAATGATGAAATTGAGAAATTGCGGTTACGGGCTACGTCAGCTTTGCTAAGTGGGCGCAACGATGTGATTGTGGTTAGTTCCGTTTCATGTTTATACGGAATAGGTAACCCTGCCGATTTTTATGAAAATGTCATTACAATAAAACAAGGACAACAAATTGCCCGCAACGCTTTTCTCCGTAGTTTGGTTGAATCATTATATAGCCGTGACGAAAATACCTTCTCCCGCGGAAAATTTCGCGTTCGAGGCGACACAGTGGAAATTTGGGTTGCTTATGGCGAATTTGCCATTCGTGTTTCATTTTGGGGCGATGAAATAGAAAAAATAGCAACCTTCTCCCCTTTGGATGGTACAATGCTTGATACCCGTAAGGAAATTACCCTTTTCCCAGCCAATATTTTTGTTACAACCAAAGACAGAATTGCCAAGGCTATTCGCCTGATTGAGGATGATTTACACCAGCAGGTCGAATATTTTAACGGACAGTCTAAGCGGCTGGAATCGAAGCGCATTTACGACAGGGTAACCTACGATTTGGAAATGATTCGCGAATTGGGATATTGTAGTGGAATTGAGAACTATTCGCGATACTTTGACGGACGTAACCCTGGTTCACGTCCTTTTTGCCTTTTAGATTACTTTCCAAAAAACTTTTTAACCGTTATTGACGAGTCGCACGTTACTATTCCCCAAATCCGTGCTATGCACGGGGGCGACAGCAGCCGAAAAAAAACATTGGTAGAATATGGTTTTCGACTACCCGCAGCCATAGACAATCGTCCATTGCAATTCGATGAATTCGAGGAACTTATAAATAATGTCATTTATGTAAGTGCAACACCTGCCGATTACGAACTGCTTCGCTCCGAGGGACTGGTTGTGGAACAGGTGGTAAGACCCACAGGATTGTTGGATCCGGTAATTGAAGTCCGACCGTCATTAAATCAGGTTGACGATCTTCTCAAAGAAATCAGAAATTGCATTGAAAGGCAGGAACGTGTGTTGGTAACAACTCTGACAAAACGGATGGCCGAGGAGTTGCACAAATACCTCGAAAAACTACAAATACGATCGAAATACATTCATTCCGAAGTTGACACACTAGACCGTGTTGAAATTCTGATGCAGCTACGAGAGGGAGTAATCGATGTTTTAGTGGGCGTCAACCTATTGCGCGAGGGTTTAGATTTGCCCGAGGTTAGCTTGGTGGCCATTCTCGATGCCGACAAAGAAGGTTTCCTTCGCTCCGAAAGGTCGCTGACACAAACGGCAGGGCGTGCAGCCCGTAACCTGAACGGGAAAGTGATTATGTATGCAAACAAAATTACAAATTCAATGCAATTGACCATTGACGAAACCAACCGGAGGAGGCAAAAGCAAATTGAATTTAACATAAAAAACAACATTACCCCCAAACAAATAGTAAAAAAACAATCGGAAATTCTGACTGAGATATTGCCAAACAACAAGCCCAAGGCCTACAAACCCCAGGATACCCTTGCCCACACAGCAGCCGAAGATATTTACAAATACATGTCAGCCAAGGATTTGGCATCGCTACATGAGATGGCAAGGCAAAACATGGAAAAGGCAGCCAAAGACCTCGACTTCATGAATGCCGCCCGCTACAGGGACGAAATGCTGGGGATTCAGGCATTGTTAAAAAAACAAGGAAAATAACTCTTTGAAATATTGAACTAATTGCTTTGTTCCTATTAGATGTTGCGATTTAAAATCTACTCACAGAAAAGATCAATTGCATTTGTAAACTTCTTGACATTCATGGGATTTATATCAACTGAATATAACATCTCCGGGTTCCAAATCATTTGCGCTTTAATGTCTATTTCGTTGTTTCCTTTAATGTTATTCACCAATGTAACATGCTGATTTTGAGACCAAGGTAAGTTAAAATGTGTTCCCTGGTTCCAATAGGTATAATAGTTTGTTAAATCCT
>JBBISE010000038.1:0-23747 GCA_037441445.1 Salinivirgaceae bacterium | reverse complement strand
ATGAAACTGGGAAAAGAAAGCTTGAAAGGAAAAACATTTATCTGTCGCTTAAAATTCAGGACACACTAGAACCAGGAAGGATTTACAATAATTGAGAATTGGCCGTCAAAAGTTTAATTGAAGTTTCAAAAAAAGAGGTTGCCACTTGCGGGCAATCTCTTTTTTTGTCAATTTTTTACTGGCTTTTACTAATTTTGTCGAAAAAAAAGAAACAGTCAACTATGAATCAACTTGCTATCATTGGGTATGGAAAAATGGGCAAAATGATGGAGAAATTTGCACCTCAATTTGGCTTTGAAGTTTGCACTATCATTGACCCCGTTTTTAACAATACCATCAATAGAGAAGAGCTAAAAGGAGCTGAAATTGCCGTTGAATTTACAACTCCGGACTCTGCCTTGGAAAACTATAAAAAATTAATTAACCTCAAAATCAACATAGTAACCGGAACCACTGGCTGGCACGACAAAATAGATTTTCTACGGTTGCTTGTCGAATCAGAGAACGTTGGTTTCTTTTACGCTTCGAATTTTAGCATTGGAATGAACATGGTGTTCGAAGCAAACAGACTATTGGCGAAAATGGCACAAAAAGTTGAAGGGTATTCTATTGGAATAACTGAAACCCACCATACACAAAAGCTTGATAAGCCGAGTGGAACGGCAGTCACACTGGCACAGGAGATAATCGAAAACCAAAAAAAATATGTTAATTGGTCCTTGTGGGATAAAACGCTGCCCGATTCGACTTTACCCATTGTATCAATTCGGGAAGGAAGTGTTGTGGGGCATCACGCTGTGGAATACAAATCAGCTTTCGACAAAATAACACTAGAACATGAAGCCTTCAGCCGCGATGGTTTTGCAACGGGAGCGCTCACAGCCTGCCGCTACATGTTAGGAAAGCAGGGTATCCATACTATGAAAAATCTATTGGCGTTATAGTAGGCCAAGTCAAGACTTTTTGCTATTTTTACAGCCTTTAAAACAATTGTGAACAAAAGAAAAATAAAACTCAGAGAATGAACATTAAAGAAATCCTGACAAACAAATGGCTTAAATTTGGAGTTGCTGCAATTATTTACGTTTTATGTGTCATCTGGCTCGATAGTTATTTTTGGTTACTTGGGCTTCCAGTGCTTTTTGACATTTATGTGACTAAAAGAGTTCACTGGGCCTTTTGGAAAAAACGAGGTGTAAAAAAACAAACCAAACTTGTGGAATGGGTTGACGCGTTAATTTTCGCAGTTGTGGCTGCCACATTAATCCGTACTTTCCTGATTGAAGCATACACCATCCCAACAAGTTCAATGGAAAAATCATTAATGGTTGGCGATTACCTGTTTGTAAGCAAATATCACTATGGTCCCCGCAAACCCATGACTCCTATTTCATTCCCGTTTGCCCACCACACGCTACCTCTGACAACAAAGACCAAATCGTATGTTGAGTGGATAAAATGGAAATACGACCGCATGCCGGGTTTGCAAAACATCCACCGTTTTGACCCCGTTGTTTTCAATTTTCCGGAAGGGGACACTGTAGTTGTTGAACACCAGAACCAGAGCTACTACCAGATAGTCCGATCCGAAGGCCGGGCCATGCAAATGGAAGACTTGCAACGGGGGATAACCCGATCGGTTGAATTTTACGAGAACCGCGCCCGTCAACTATTGTCAAAAAACTACACAATCCACGTTCGACCCGTTGACAAAAGGGAGAATTACATTAAACGCTGTGTTGGATTACCGGGCGACACGCTAAAAATTGAGAATGGGATATTGTCCGTGAACGGACAGAAACAACCTGATATAGAGGGACTTCAATACAAGTACATTATTTTCACCAACGGTCAACAAATAAACCGAAGAATCCTGCAATCATTGAATATAAGCAATGAAGACCTCGAATCATCCTTTATTGGGCCCCGACAATTGATTTTGCCTTTGACAACCGAAAAAGTAGCAGAAATAAAGAAGTTGCCCATAGTTGATTCTGTAGTAAGAGTAATTAACGAAAACGATGGTTCTCATTACATTTTCCCACATCACGAAAATTTTAAATGGAACGAGGACAACTTCGGACCAATTGTAATTCCGGCTAAAGGAAAAACAATTGCCTTAACAATGGAAACTCTGCCCTTGTATCGCCGGTTAATTACGCTCTATGAAGGGCACAGCCTTACAGTCGATGGACAAAACATCCTCATTGATGGACAACCGGCCGATAGTTACACTTTTGACATGGATTATTACTGGATGATGGGCGACAGCCGTCATAATTCGCAGGACAGCCGTTTCTGGGGATTTGTGCCTGAGGATCACATAGTTGGAAAAGCTGTATTTCTTTGGTTTTCATTAGATAAGGACAAATCGTTTATAAGTAAAATCAGGTGGAACAGAGTGTTCAAATTCATTAACTAATCGTTGATATTCAAGATAATGAAAAAATCAATCTTTAAGAAGTTCTTTCTTTTCATAGGCATTCCCGCACTTGCAGTCTATTTTTTGTTTCAGTTTGTAATCTCTATCTATCGCATGCCTGACCAAACGATGGAAGACACAATCAAAAAGGGGGAATGGGTATTTATTAATAAACTTGCTTTTGGATCTATTTTCGTGGGTATGAAAGTGCCCGGGGTTTCAACCATAAAAAACGGTGATATTGTTTACATGCCGGATCCTTCCGACGACGACAGCCCAATATATGCACGGAAAAAAATTATTGCAAGGGTTGTTGCCGGGCCAAAAGATGTTTTTTCGCTACAATCAAGAAGCATTGTTATTAACGGGAAAGAGGTTGAAGAACCTGTAACCATAAAACATGGATATAGGATTGTTGCCAGAGAAGGAGTGAAATTAGACTCAGCCTTTTTTAAAAAATACAATCTAACGGAATACCTCCGTGAAGGGAACAAAACAAATTTGCACCGCAAATATCAGGAAATTTACCAATTCAACAACGAAGATCCAATTGAAATTTGGGAAGCTCCAATGACAAAGCAAACAGCTAAGGAAGTCAGTAAAGACACATTATTGAGTTACGTTCGTAAGATCCGTTCACGAACACCTGGCAGGATAGTACGAGTTTGGCCCTATTGCCAATACTGGTTTTGGAACCGTTGGAATACCCAACCCTCGTTTGAAGTACCAGGGAAAGGTGTTCAGGTGCCCATTACATACAGAACTATCCGCGGTTACGAAGAAATAGTGGCCAAATATGAGGGAAATAAAATTGACGCCACTCGCGAATTTGACATATATATCAATGGTCAGATGGTAAACTCCTACACAGTAAAAGGCAATTATTACTTAGTTTACAGCGATAACCGCGACCGCTTTTACGACTCCCGTACCTGGGGCTTAGTACCGGAAAACTATATAATTGGCCGGGTGATAGGTAAGAATTGAAAAGTAAAGAGTGATGGTTCATATAAAATGCGATGGAACATTCCAGAGAATAAATACAAATAGAAAACTAAAACGAATATAGTATGAAACGAGACACACAGGTTTTTGACATTATTCAAAAAGAATATCAACGCCAGAAAAATGGTATAGAACTAATTGCATCAGAAAACTTCGTGAGCGAACAGGTAATGGAAGCCATGGGTTCGTGCATGACAAACAAGTATGCAGAAGGATATCCGGGAAAACGTTACTACGGTGGCTGTCAGCATGTTGACGAAACAGAACAATTAGCCATTGACCGTTTAAAGGAACTCTACGGAGCTGAATATGCCAACGTTCAACCACACTCCGGTGCACAAGCCAACATGGCAGTTTTCATGACCGTGTTAAACCCAGGAGACACATTCATGGGATTGGACCTATCGCATGGAGGCCACCTTTCGCACGGTTCGCCAGTAAACTTCTCAGGTATAATGTACAAGGCAATTTCCTATGGGGTTAAAGAATCTGACGGTCGCGTCGATTATGATGCTATGGAAAAACTGGCCATTGACGAAAAGCCAAAACTAATTGTTGCCGGGGCGTCGGCCTATTCCCGTGAGTGGGATTACAAACGCATGCGCGCTTTGGCTGACAAAATTGGTGCTATTTTTATGGTTGACATGGCTCACCCGGCAGGCTTAATCGCAGCTGGCCTGCTGGACAACCCTGTAAAATACGCGCATATAGTAACATCAACCACACACAAGACACTGCGTGGTCCCCGTGGCGGTATTATTTTGATGGGTAAAGATTTTGAAAACCCGTTTGGTAAAAAGACACCAAAAGGTGAAATCCGAATGATGTCATCGTTGTTAGATTCTGCTGTTTTCCCGGGTGTACAAGGCGGACCTCTTGAACACGTTATTGCAGCGAAAGCTGTCGCCTTTGGTGAAGCCCTGACGCCTGAATACAAACAATACCAAACTCAGGTTAAAAAGAACGCTGCCGCTTTGGCCGAATCTTTCATAAAACGTGGATACAAGGTCATCAGTAACGGAACTGACAACCACAGCATGCTGATTGACCTGAGAACAAAATTCCCCGACATAACAGGAAAACAAGTTGAAAATATATTGGTTTTGGCAGATATTACCATAAACAAAAATATGGTTCCATTCGATAGCCGTTCACCGTTCCAAACAAGTGGGTTCAGGGTTGGAACCGCCGCCATTACTACCCGTGGTTTAAAAGAAGCCGAAATGGACATGATTGTTGAAATGATTGACCGTGTAATTTCTAATATTGAAAACCAAGAAGTTATAGAGGCCGTTCGCAAAGAAGTCCACAAGATGATGAGTGACAGACCTATGTTTGCATGGTAGAGAAGCTCTAAAGTGCTTCTCCAATAAGCAAATACACAATACAATGTTTCTATAAATTGCATTTTATGGAAACAATTAAAAAGCAATCTTCGACGGGTAATTCAAAATTGGGCTGAAAAGAACATTCAGAAAACACAAAACAACCCGATAAAAACCAAGAATCCCTGAAAAGATTGCTTTTATTTTTTTTGCAAGTCAACAAAAAAAAGGAAATGGACATAGCCCAATTGATACTGATAGCCGCAGTGGGAATTCTTGCAGGTTTCATTAACGTTCTGGCAGCCAGCGGAAGTATGTTGGTGTTACCTCTATTGATTTTCATGGGTGTCGATCCCAACGTGGCTAACGGTACCAACCGGATAGCCATTCTGACCCAAAATATCATAGCCGTATGGCGATTTCAAAAACAAGACCTTTTGTCCTACCGGGTTAACAGACCCATAATGCTAGCTGCCGTTGCGGGTGCGTTTGTGGGCACATTAACGGCAGTAAACCTGAATAAGGAAGTTATGAACCTGTCAATTGGGATCATTCTGATTGTCATGTTTTTTGTAATGCTTTTTAACCCAAATCTCTGGATTAAAAGCCAGCAACAAACCCGATACGAACGAATAAAGAGTAAAACACAGTTTTTTGTATTTTTTCTTGTTGGGTTCTATGGAGGGTTTATACAAGCCGGCGTAGGTGTTTTTCTATTAGCAGGTTTGGTGGTTGGTATTGGTTATGACCTTGTTAGGGCAAACGCAGTTAAAACCTATATTATGCTTGCCTATACCCCTATTAGCCTTGCAATATTTTTATACTATGGCCTTATTGATTGGCAAATAGGCCTAGCTCTAGCCTTAGGCCAATCCATTGGAGCATTTTTTGCCAGTGAATATGCCACGAAAATAAAAACTAAATTCCTGAGCTATTTTCTGTTAGTTATAATTCTATTGAGTGGCTTGAAATTAATCGGTTTTTTTTGATTTCCTCTTCTAAAAAGCTTGTATTAGCGAATGTTGAATTTTCGACAAGAGATATCCTTCCTATGTTTTCCCCTTAGAACAAGACGGTCTGAAAGCAAAACATTCCTTCCTCTGTACCAATGGCCCGGCATAAGAATCAGAAGTATCAGGGACCTTTACAAGGTACATAGATTTCACAATACGTTTAGCAATATTTTCCAAAACACCGCTGTACTTTTGATCCATGAACTCTTTGCAGGCATTCTTTAATGTGGAATCCATGTAAGCGGTCATTTTTTCGTAAATCCCGGGGGTGTACCAAACAGTCCGTATGCCTTTGCTGATAGCTTCCCCAGCCATACTGCCCATTAGTCCGTGCCAACCGGAAAAAAGTTCTTTCAACGGGTAAGCGGAATGGTGATTTACATATTCAGCAGGATGACCTAAAACAAAACAGGTTGTATTTGTCAGGCTAAGAAGTTTACGGCTCAATTGCTGGTTTACCTCTGACCATTGCGCCATATCCGATTCATTGACAATGCCATAAACAGATTCCGTAGCACTAAAAAGGTTTATTTGGTAATCGAAGCGCTGGTTTAAAAGGGCATTGTTAACCCAATTTTCAGCACTGGCTGCCGAATTGATAGTTTCCACCAACAGGGCAAAATTGGCATTATTTTGCTGTCTTTGAAACAAATGCATCGACCATTCATTGGCTTGGTTGGCATGGGCAATAACATTAGCACCACGTTCAGCGAGTATATCGCAAACCGTAACTCCTAAAGCAGAATCGGCGAATAAGACAAGAGCTACTTTATTTTTTAGTGGTGGTTCTGTTGATTTGACTTTCGGAAGGACATGGGGCACAATATAGGTAAAAGCGCCAAACTCCCCTCCTACGCCGGCTGTTGGACAAAGAATCCTTTTTCCGGGAGTAAGCTTGCCGGCATGCTTTATCAATGACAATGACAAAGGAATGGTGGCACCTGAAACATTCCCATACTTATGTTGGCCATCCTGGTTCAACTTTTGGAGTGGAATCTCCACTTCCTGAGCCACCGCATGTAAGATTGCATTTCCGGTTTGATGGGGCACGACCATATCAACCTCGGTAGGTTTCCACCCTGATTTTTCGAGAACCTCACGGCATGCCTTCGTAATATTAACAATGGCACGTTTTTTAACCCAGCCACCATCCATATACAGGTTCCACTCTTTATCAACGCCCACGGAATCAATCATAAGAATATCGTGATAATTGGCGTGTGCAACAACCCCTTCAAGCTGCAGAGCCTCATCGCGACTGATGATAATGGCCGCAGCGGCATCGCCAAAAGTGGCATGAGACACAAAATCGTCATTTTGTGTCAGAAAATGCGACATGGTTTCGGTATGCGCCAGCATTATATGCTTGACGTTGGGATTTGCCATAAAATGGTCAATAGCTCTTCTGACACCTTTGTTAAAACCGGCACAACCGCTGGTCAGGGTCATGGATAAGGTTTGGTTTTCGGGTTTAACGAAATAACATTTTATGGTTGTGGCAATTCCCGGAGCTTGCTCATGGGGCGAGACGGTGCTGACAACCCAACTGTCAATCATTTCGGGGTCGAGATTGGCATCCGTCAACGCCATTTCAACAGCATCTATAAGTAAATCGAGTGAGGTCTGTGCCACTTTATGATGTTCTTTTGTGGGTGGCCACGGTGCTACATGGTGGCGTTTGTAAAAGCCCATTTTGTGCCCAACAAAATAATCGAATGGATCACCATTGGGCTTATTCTGTAAATATTCCTGGTAATTCTTACTCTGCAGAATTAACTGTTCATTGAACCCTTTAAGCTGATTGTTTTTTGTTGCGATGTATAAATCGTTATTGGTTACGGCGTACTTTCCGGCAGCGTAACCAAATCCGGTAAAAATATAATTTGTTGCCATGGATGTCTGTTTTGGTATGTTGAAAAAACGTCCTTTTTAGAATCTCAAATGTACTTAAATTTGGTTATAAAATCAATAAGATAAAAAACGGTTGCCAAAGTAACTGACAACCGCTTTAAAAGTTCTTAAAAGGTTATACTTCCTCAATGTCTTTTTCCTGAATCCACCCCACACGGCCATCGTCGAGGCGGATTTCATACCATCCCTCAACTAATGTCGATATAGACACGGTTAACCCTTCATGTAATGTAAACAGCTTTGTTCCTTCGGAATGAGGTGTGCTCCTGATAGTAACCGATGGGGCCGTAATAACGCCCAAGGTTCTATCCACGGCATAACTGTGCGCCGAATTGGCAACAAAGAAAGTAGTGATACTCAGAAATAAAGCCAATAAACCTAAAGGTATCGAAATCCGTTTCAGGCCATCGCCTAAAGAGGAGAAAATGACAAACAAAGCAGCAATAAATACCAAAAACAACACAACCGAAAGATAAGCCCAGAAATTTGGCGACAACCGTATTACCAATGACTTATACCAACGCTTGTAAAACGGTAGGGCAATGGGTTCAATTTTATCAACAATCAGCTCTTGTGCCATTTTCAGGTTATGCCGGGCATCCTCAAAAGACGGGTCGAGTTTTAGTGCGCGTTGATACCAGAGAATGGCATTAGCAATTTGCATTTGTTTGTAATAACCGTTGCCAACGTTGTAGTAAATCATGGGCGACTCATACCCGTGCTCAATAATCCTTAGATAGAGGCGCGTTGCATTGACAAAATCTCCGCTGGTGTAAGCGGTTCGTGCCGAATCCAAATATGGCTGCAGGTGCGATTGGGCTTGCATTGGCAAACCAACCAAAATGATTGCGGAAAGTATAATTATTATTTTTTTCATCTTCATATATTTTTCATTATCCAATTTCTGGTTCCGTTCTGTAACTCCCAGGAAATGACTTTTATTTAATTGCCCTTTCGAGCTGAACCAGCAGTTCTACTGCCTGAGTGTATGCTTCTGCCGCAGGAACCTTGACCGCTGTTGGGGCATAACGGGCCATTTCACAAATATCAGCAAGTTCGACAACTTTGGCAATAAGTTCGGGACTAAGGCTGCGTTCTTTCATTGCATCAAGGACACGTTCACGACTCAGGCGGGCTTGATCAATCGCCAATTTGTCACCCAAGTATTGCCAGAGTGCCCTTAGTACTTCATCATAAACTTGGCCTTCTTTGTTATCTTTCACATATTTGCGTGCTGACTTCAATCGATTGCGCGATATTTTTGCTGCCCTTTTGTTCTTCAACCTCACAACATCGGATCTGTCGATGGAATTTTTGCGCCGCACTATTAAAAAAATGACTAACAACAGTAAAGGAAGCACATAGGCAGTCCAAAAAGACGGGGTACCAAAAAAGTAAACCCCTTTGGATTTTAAATCCAAATCTCCAGCCTGAATGAAGCGGATGTCGGAACCTATATTTTTCACATCTTGTCTTGCAGGTCCACTAACCATGGCCTGCGAGCCATCCTGTGCACCTTGCTCAACATCGATTTCGAAACCACCCGATGTTACTTGCTTATACGATTTGGTCGAGGGATCAAAATAGGAAACACTAATTGCAGGGATGGTATATTTTCCGGCATGTCTCGGTATAACAACATAATCCCACAGTACAACGCCGGTTGCTCCACGTTCTGACACCTTTACGTTTACGTCTTTTTTTGGATCATATACTTCAAAATCGGTGGGAAACTTAATTTGTGGGCTGTCAAGGAAACGTATATTTCCTGTTCCGGTAAATTTCACCTTTAGGTTTAGTGCATCGTTTGTTTTCAACGCATTTCGGGTAACCGAGGCATCCAATCTAAGTTGCCCTACACCTCCGGTGAAATCGGCAGGACGTGGTTCTGGCAATGGCTTAACATCAATTTTTACCACGGGACTGGTGTTTCCCACTTTAAAACGACGGACATTTCCACCAAAGAAGGCGTCAAAAGGGTCGTTGCTACCAACACGCTCAGTAACGAGTACTTCAACCGTTAACGGATCGATTTCTACTATGCCGCTTTTCTGGGGCATGAGCAGATACTTGGCAATGACACCCGATTGATAGATTTTCCCGTTCACGTTCTCGCGCTGGAGTTGTATTTGCGAAACAGTTTCAATCTCTTCCTTGAAAAATCCGGTAAACTTTGGAAAATCGACTTTTTCGAAACTGCTAAGATTCAGCGTAGTATATAATTTCAACGTGGCTACTAACGCTTCGCCCTGATAGACACTTTTTTTATCAACATGTACCCGAACAAAAAAATCGGCATCATCTTTAGAAACCTTCTCGGTTCTGTCTGCCTGGCCTTCTTGCTGTTGAGATTGCTGCGGCTTGGTACCTTTAACCACCTCGATGGCTACTGTGTTGGATTGCACTTTTTTACCATCAATAACTACAGATGCAGGTGGAATGGAATGATTTCCTTCAGTCTGGGCCTCGAGAATGTAGGTATATGTTATTGAAAATGACGATGTCATTTTGCCATTGATGTATTCCATCCGTTGGCTTTGTGATACTCCAGGACCAGACAGCACCCTGAACGCATCGGGAATTTGAAGTTGTGGAGCATCGGTTTTAGAATTCACGGTATAGACAAGCTGAAACCGCTCCCCTTCCTGGACAACCCTGGGTGCCCGCCCCTCGAACTCAGTCTGGTTGGCTTTGACAGGACTGAACATCCCGGCCAGAAAAAGGGCTATAAAGGCCCATAAAGTATAGAATCTGTTGATTGACATTTTCTTTCGTTTTTCTTTGAAATATTGTAAGTAACCTTTCATTGAACGAACTACAAAATTAACAAAAATGCAAGGATTTTTTACCAATCGCGGCTTAATTTTGGCCGCGATTTGGACTTATTCTGCTGTTTCAACTTATCCTGTACTTTCTGCTCCTCGTTTTGTAAAGCCTCCAGTATTCGCTCTGCATCTTCTTTTGAAAACTTTTCTTTCTCGTCTTTATCCTTGTTTTCATCCTCTTTTGCTTCCTGCATTTGCTGCTCTTGCGCCTGTTTTTCCTCTACATTTTTCTGCTGGCTTTGTTGTTGTTGGTTTTGTTGATCTTGCTGCTCTTGATTCTCGTTTTGTTCTTTTTGCTGATCCTGGTTTTGCTGTTGATCCTGCATTTGGTTAAGTTTGCTTTGGGCCAGGGCTAAATTATATTTCGTTTCAATATCCTTAGGGTTACGCCGTAAAGCGTTTTTATACGATTCGATGCTTTCCTTGAGCTTTCCTTGCATAAGCTGGGAATTGCCGCGGTTATGGTAGATTTTGGCACTAACCGTATCGTGGACAATGGCTCGTTGAATAGCACTGTATTCGCGTTCGGCAGCCTGATAATCACTGTTTTTAAAATTTGCGTTGGCAAGGTTAAACTTGGCCTCTACCGATGTTGGTGATTTTTCAATGGCTTTGCGGTACAATTCGGCCGCTTTTTTCATTTTCGTGGAATCGACTCTGCCTGAGTCGTCAATGGCTGAACGGTAGTAATTGTTTCCCTCGCGAATATATTTACGTTCCTTTTGGCCCATAGTTGCCTGTGCACAAATTATCAAGCAAACACATAACAACATACTTTGAATGGTCTTCGTAATCATGGATTTGACAATTTTTGTTAAAAAATCTTTTTCTGAATTTTCAGTGGGTTTATTTTTTGCCACAATGCCGATTTACGTTCCGCAACAAAAATCTCGATTAACAAGAGAAATAGTGCCAAACCAGCAATAAACACAAACTGCTCCTCGTATTCGGCAAATACTTTTCCAACTACCTCTCCTTTTTCGAGCTTATTTAGTTCATCGAACAGATTAAGCAAACCAACGCGAGTGTTGTTGGCCCTGATGTACATGCCATTTCCGGCGGCGGCAAGCTGTTGCAACATTCCTTCGTTAAGGCGAGTAATAACGGTGTTTCCCTGTCGATCGCGGTGAAACTCGTTTGGTCTTCCTTTTATCGGGATTGGGGCACCCTCGGGCAGACCCATTCCCAGCGTAAACACACGTATGCCTTGTTCACCGGCCTTTTGGGCCAGTTCAATGGATTTTCCCTCATGATCCTCGCCATCAGAAATAATAATAATTGCCTTGTTTCGGATGTCACTGGCTGAAAATGAACTTATTGCCCTGTTTATGGCTGTTGAGATATCGGTTCCCTGGTAACTTATCAATTCGGGTTCAACCACATCAACAAACATGCGTGCTGCACCGTAATCGGTTGTCATTGGTAGTTGAGTAAAAGCATCGCCAGCAAAAACAATAAGGCTGATACGGTCATTCTCGAGTTTACCAATAAGTTGGTTGATGGCCCTTTTAGCTGCTTGCAAGCGACTGGGCTTTATGTCCTCGGCTTGCATACTATTAGAAATATCCAGGGCGATAACTAATTCCAGCCCCTGTCGGCGTACTTCTTCTGTACGGACACCGTAACGCGGACGGGCAACCAAAAATATGACTGCTGCCAATCCTAGAGTCCAAATGACAAATTTATACACCGGACGGATTGTCGAGCGATTGGGCATCAGCTTATTGACAATATCAGGGTTTCCCAATTTCTTAATCCTTTTGTTACTTACATACCTCCATGTTATGAAAACCAGAAGGGCAACGGGAATAAACCAAAGCAACTGTAAATATTGTGGATTTGCAAATTCAAACATGGCTTTATGTTTTTAAGGAATGGTTCTGAAAATCGTATTTCGCAATAAAAATTCTATAAAAATTAATACCAATACTGCCAAGGCGAACACCAGATATTCTTCCTGTTTCTTGCTGTATTCTTTTACTTCTATTTTTGTCTTTTCAAGTTGGTCAATCTGATCGTAAATGTCCGACAATGCCTTTTTGTTAGTTGCCCTAAAATAACGACCGTCTGTTAAATCGGCAATTTGGCGTAACAAATCTTCATCAATTTCGGTCTTCATATTCTGGTACTGAACCCCGAAAGGTGTTTGAACCGGGTAAGGTGCTTCTCCATGCGAACCAATTCCAACCGTGTAAACTCTTATTCCAAAGGTTTTTGCAATTTCGGACGCAGTAATTGGATCAACCGATCCCGCATTGTTCACCCCATCGGTCAAAAGAATAATAACTTTGCTAATGGCATCGCTTTCCTTCAAACGGCTAACAGATGTTGCCAATCCCATCCCAATAGCTGTTCCGTCGGTAACCTTTCCCGATTGAGTATCTGCAATCAGGTTGATTAAAACGGCATGGTCTGTGGTAAGGGGACACTGGGTAAAACTCTCGCCAGCGAAAACGACCAACCCAATCCTGTCGTTGGAACGACCGTTAACAAACCGCTGGGCAGTTTCTTTAGCCACCTCAAGCCTGTCGGGTTTAAAATCGCGGGCCAACATGCTTCCTGAAATATCCATGGCAATAATAATGTCTATACCTTCAGTAGTCTGGGTCTCCCACGCCTGGGACGATTGAGGCCGCGCCATAACCACGACAAGAAGGGCCAGAGCCAAAATTCTGAAAACAAAGACCGCATGTCGGGAATAAATACGCCAACGTGATGCTCCCATTTTAAATGCTCCAAGGCTACTGACCTGATAGGATGCGTATTGCTTCTTCTCTCTCCAGATATACCACGCCACAAGCGGGGCTAACAGGATGAGCAGATAAAAATATTCGGGGTTTGCAAATGAATAATCGAACATTATTTCAGTTTTTTAAAGTTCTTTGAATTGATACAATGCAACTTATCTTATTTACTGTCTGGATTTTTATCCTTCTCGGGACTATGTTCGCCATCCTTTTCCGTGTCAGTAAGTACCTCCAATTTGGTTTTCAAGACAAAATTGTAGGTCTGTTCCATAAATTTCATGTGCTCGGATGCCAGAGGCTCGAATTTCGCGAATTTTACAAGGTCGGCTGTTTCTAAAAATTCCAACAACCTTTGCTGCAGTTCTTTCTCAACAATTCTGTTCTGTTTGAAATAGAGAGCAATGTCGGTTGTGGAGCTTTCCAATGCCCGCATATTGTAGCGATACTCGAGGTAACGGCGCATGATTTCGGACAATTCGGAATAGTAATTTTTAACTAATCCGCTTTGCCACAATTTCTTTTCCGCCAACAGGTCAAGTTCCCGAAGGGCGACGACATGAGCCTCCTCGCGTGGGATTTCAATAATCGGCTCTACCGTAGTTTTCTTCCTTCGCTTCAGAAGCCATAAAACCAAGAAAACCAGGATTATCAACGCAGCAAAAACGACGACATAAGGAAAATATTCGCTAAAGAACTCCTTGGTTGTCAGCGGGGTATCAATGGGACGTTTTATGTCGGCCATCCGGGTTTCGGTGCTATCAATCTGGATTGTTTGTACGCCAAGGAAAAGGGAATTTGTGTAAATGGTTTCGACCGGTTTAGACGGATACCGCAGCGTTACGGCAATGGGGTTAATAAAATAATAACCACTGTCAAATGAAGTCATTACGTACCGTTTGCGAATTATTACCTGACCATTTTCACGGATAGTATCGAAGGGCAAATCCCTCAGGATTTCAACATTTTTCACAATCGTATCCGTATAAATAGGGAACTGCACAAAAGCGGAATCGGAACCTTCGACATCTATTTGCATGGTTACATGGTCGCCAATCAAAATCAGGGTAGTATCCAACATGGCTGTGGCCTTTGGCATTACCTGCCGCGATTGCGCCACGCTAACTTCTGTCAGGGCAAACAAAAGAAATAGGGTGATAACTATTTTTGATGCTATTCTCATATCAAGCGTGTTGTTTCTTAACCTTAATCACTTCACTCGTATTTCAAAACTCATTACATTGACCTCATTTTAAACAACTTAATCAAAGGCATGACATAATCCTTATCTGTGGGGATATCGACAGAATCGACTCCACTGCGCGTTATGGATTTAGTGAAATACTGACCCAGATTGTTTCGCCACTCTTTGTAAATCTGACGGTTTTTCTCGCGTGCTGTATCCACCCAGAATTCTTTACCACTCTCGGCATCCAGCATTCTGATAAGACCTATGTCGGGCAGCTCATTTTCAGCAGGATCGTTTATGCGAAGCGCGACCAAGTCGTGTTTATTGTTAGCAATCATCATGGAGCGCTCGTATCCCTGGTCAATAAAGTCGGATATGAGAAATGCCGTACACCGTTTTTTTATGGCACTGGTAAAAAATTCAAGTGCCTGTTTTATGTCAGTTCCTTTCCCTTTAGGTTCAAAGGTAAGCAACTCGGTGATAATTCGCAAAATATGGGTTTTTCCTTTTTTTGGTGGGATAAACTTCTCAACCTGGTCGGTGAAAAAAACGACCCCGATTTTGTCGTTGTTTTGAATTGCAGAGAAGGAAAGGACTGCGGCAAGTTCGGTCATTAAATCGCGCTTCAGGACAGTGTTTGAACCAAAATTCCGCGAACCGCTCAAATCGACCAGCAACATAACCGTAAGTTCACGTTCTTCTTCAAACACCTTCAAAAAAGGGTGGTTGAAACGGGCGGTAACGTTCCAGTCAATATTACGAATGGCATCGCCGTACTGGTACTCCCGCACCTCGCTGAATGTCATACCCTTACCTTTAAAGGCTGAGTGATAACGCCCTGCAAAAACGTGCCGTGTCAGTCCTCGCGTCTTTATTTCAATTTTACGGACTTTCTTTAAAATATCACTTGTTTGCACAGTGTACTTAGTTTAGTTGTTTGCAAAAAGATAATCTCAAATCCAACAGTATTTTCGCTGCCACTAAGGAACTTCAATGGTATTCAGAACATGATCGATAATATCAACCGATGTAATATTCTCGGCCTCAGCCTGGTAGGTAATCCCAATCCTATGACGCAAAACATCATGACAAACAGCGCGCACATCTTCGGGGATGACATAACCCCGTCGCTTTATAAAAGCGTAGGCTTTAGCTGCTTTTGCCATACTGATGCTGGCGCGGGGAGATCCACCGTAAGCTATCATTTCTTTCAGGCCCTCCAATTTATATTGCTCGGGGAAACGGGTTGCAAAAACTATGTCAACAATGTATTTCTCGATTTTCTCATCCAGATAAACTTCTTTAACTACCTCGCGAGCCTTCACAATTTCTTCGGCCTTTACCACTTGGTTCGCTTTCGGGTATTCTTTCAAAAGGTTTTGGCGCATAATCAGTTTTTCTTCCTCCAATGCCGGATAGTGTATCACCGTCTTCAACATGAAACGGTCCATCTGGGCTTCAGGAAGCGGATAAGTACCTTCCTGTTCAATAGGGTTCTGTGTTGCCAGAACAAGGAATGGGACAGGTAGTTTGTGTGTTGTATCGCCAATGGTAACTTGCTTTTCCTGCATAGCTTCAAGCAAGGCGCTTTGTACTTTTGCCGGAGCACGATTAATTTCATCGGCTAAAACAAAATTGGTAAAAACGGGGCCTTTTTTCACTTCAAAAACCTCTTTTTTCTGGCTATAAATCATGGTTCCAATAACGTCGGCAGGTAAAAGGTCCGGGGTAAACTGGATACGGTTAAAACCGGCTTCTACAGTCTGAGCCAACGTGCTGATTGCTAATGTTTTTGCTAACCCTGGCACCCCTTCGAGCAAAATGTGCCCATCGGATAAAAGGCCAATTAGCAGGCTCTCGACCAATTTTTTCTGACCCACGATTACCTTGTTCATTTCAAGGATAATAAGCTCGGTGAAAGCACTTTCGAGTTTAATGCGTTCGTTTAGTTCGCGAATGTCCACTGTCGAATTCATAGTTTATTGAAGTTATAGATTAAATTTGCACTTTAGAAACGGATGCAAAAATAACGTCCGTCGTGGAGGATTGATTCATATTCGCTCTAAACTTTAACGGAATTTTAACGCACATTAATTGACAACCAGCAATGCGCTACTTTATTGAACTGGCCTACCGGGGAACAAACTATTGCGGATGGCAGAAACAACTCAATGCCCCAACTGTACAGGAAACACTGAATAATAGGATTTCAAGGCTTTTTCGCCATGAAATAGATGTCGTTGGAGCCGGAAGGACAGACACAGGAGTACATGCCTCGCAATATTATGCTCATTTTGACACCATTGAACCAATTACTGATTGTCAGAATGCCGTTTACCGCTTAAATAAAATGTTACCCGAAGATATTACCATTTTTGACATTTTTCCGGTCAGTGCAACCGCACATGCCCGATATGATGCCATATCGAGAACCTACCGCTATATTATTGAGACATATAAGAATCCATTTTCTAACCACTTAACAACCTTTCGGCATCACCCCCCCCATATTGAACTGATGAACAACGCTGCCAAAATCCTTTTGAATGTAACTGATTTTAAAAGTTTTTGCAAAGCAGGCAGCGATAATAAAACCACCATCTGCCGTGTTACGGAAGCTTATTGGTATAGACAAAGTGAAACAAGACTTGTTTTTACGATTACTGCCGACCGGTTTTTACGAAATATGGTAAGGGCGGTGGTTGGAACACTACTCGACGTGGGCGAAAAAAAAATAACGATCGACGAGTTTATCTCGATAATTGAAAGCCAGGACAGATCAAGTGCGGGCGAATCGATAGACCCCCAGGGATTGTACTTAACCCGCATAATTTACCCTTTTGTCAAAGAAAAAAAATGTTTCAATCCGAACATTTTTGATTTATAAGTGGTTTTTAGTATCTTTAGCACAGTATTTGCAATTTGAACCAACAGAACCATAATAAATAGCATTATGAGATACTATTTACTAACAGTTATTATGGCTGCATTTTTGTCCACAACGTTTGGGCAAGCAGAAAAAGTCCAGGCTATGTTTGTTTACAATTTCATCAAATATGTGGAATGGCCGGCATCCTCAAAATCAGGAAATTTTGTCATTGGAATATATGGCAACTCGTCCATTTATGAAGAACTTATTAAAGTAGCCGAATCGAAAACTGCCGGATCGCAGCCCATTGTAGTAAAGAAAATTGCTAACGCTGGTGAAATTGCCGACCAACACATGCTTTTCATTGCATCCAACAAAAGCAAAGAACTGGGCGATATAGTGGGGATAATTGGCACCAAACCAACACTAATAATAACAGAATCCGCGGGATTAATTGACAAGGGCGCTGCTATAAATTTTGTGGTTATTGATAATAAACAACGGTTTGAACTGAAACGCGAAAACCTGAGCAACAAAGGGTTGAAAATCAGTTCGGAATTAGAGAAATTTGCAATAATGAAGTAACCCATTCGTAAACAAGAATATATATAGCGATAATGCAATTGCGTTATCGCTTTTTTTATTACATCCTGAAAATTTAGCACAGTATTTGCCTTTAAACCACCGTACCACAATTCATAAAACTATGAGACACTTTACATTGGCCGTAATTCTGGAAACAATCGTTTGTACAACCTTTGGCCAGGCCGAAAAGGTTCAAGCCAGCTTTGTTTACAATTTTACGAAATATGTAGAATGGCCGGCATCGACCAAATCGGGAAACTTTATCATTGGAATTTATGGCAACTCGGCCATCTATGATGAATTGATTAAAGTGGCTGAATCGAAAAAGGCCGGATCCCAGCCTATAGTTGTAAAAAAGATAGGAAATGCCGGCGAAATTACCGATCAACACATGTTGTTCGTTGCAGCAAATAAGAGCAGGGAAGTTGGAGAAATTGTCACAAAAGTTGGTTCTAAACCAACCTTAATCATTACTGAATCAGCAAACAACATTGACAAAGGCGTTGCCATTAATTTCGTGGTTGTTGACAACAAGCAACGTTTTGAACTCAAGCGCGAAAGCCTTACGGAAAGGGGATTGAAAATCAGTTCCGAATTGGAAAAATTCGCCATAATGAGGTAACTTTAGTAAACAGCATAGAGAAAGCGGTGATGGAAAACATTATCGCTTTTTTTGTCTATTTTTGAACCGTAAAACCAACTATTAAACCTATGAGCTTCAATCCCAACGATGTAGGCATTGCCAACGGTAACTACTTCGGCTTTCCCAATGACTCCAATTCCTGTGATGTTTTGCTGATTTCTGTACCTTGGGACGTAACAACATCCTATAAACCAGGCACATCAAAAGGCCCCGAGGCTATGATTGATGCTTCCGTTCAACTCGATTTTTTCGATTTTGAAATTCCCAACGCCTGGGAAACGTCCATTGCATCGTTGACGTTGGACGAAGATGTCAAAACCTGGAACGCAACCCTGCGATTAAAGGCCGATTTAATTATTAAAAACCTGGAAGCGGGATTGCCCCTTACACCCGAATTACTGAAAATGCAGGAAGAGATTAATTTCTACTCGGCAGCCCTGAACCAAAAAGTAAAGGAATTGAGTTTGCGTGGACTGGCGCGCGGTTCGATTGTTGGCGTTGTTGGGGGCGACCACAGTTGTCCGTTGGGTTTGTTGGAAGCTTTGGGAGAACACCACCAAAGCTTTGGCATTCTGCACATTGACGCTCATGCCGATTTGCGGGATGCATACGAGGGATTTGAATTTTCGCACGCTTCGATCATGAACAATGCGCTTAAAATCAAGAGTGTAGAAAAACTAGTACAGGTTGCCATCCGCGATGTTTCCGCTCCTGAGATTGCATTATCGAAAAAAGATCAAAGAATCAACATTTTCAGCGACTACCAACTGAAAGAAAACGAATTCAGGGGAATGTTGTGGGATGAGCAATGTAAACTGATAATAAACGCGTTACCCCAAAAAGTCTATATCAGTTTTGACATTGACGGCTTGATGCCCGACCTATGTCCCAACACGGGAACCCCGGTTCCGGGCGGCCTCAGTTTTAACCAGGCTGTTCATTTGCTACACACGCTTCACCGCAGCGGCAAGGAAATCATTGGCTTCGACCTGTGCGAAGTTTCCCCCTGCAAAACCAGTGACTGGGATGCCAACGTGGGGGCACGGATTCTTTATAAATTGTGTTTGGTGGCGCGAAAGGAAAAGTAGAAACTCTATTTCTGTGTAAGGAGTGTCTGCTGAAAATCTCCTATTCTATTCAAATTTGAACACTAAGAATGGGATTTTGACTCAACAACGAAAATACCTTGCACTTTTAATCCTTCTAACTTTTTGCTTGATCAAAAAGTTACAAAAAATCAAGACAAAACTAGGCTTCCCCCCGCTCTGTCAAACCGGAAGAGCCATGGCAACGTAGGCCAAAATGAAACCTCAAAAAGAGGTTAGAATTTTTGCAGATGCCAATAATTGTTTCATTTTGTTAACGCAAGCGCCCTAGCTCATGGCTCTAACCGGTTTGCCATATCACGCCTTCGCCTAGCCCGCAGTTTTGTCAGGCCACCGCTCATCCGGCATTCGCACGCCACATCGTCCAAAGTTTAGTGAATGCTAAAAAACAAACCAAGCAAAAAATAAATATTTGATTGACTTTTTCAGCAGGCTCTACATAGTGTAACCCCCTATTTTAAAACAATTTTCTTTACCGTGGTGCGTCCATTTTCTAGCGCAAGCGAAACCAAATACAATCCTGCGTTGAGTTCGGGAAGATGTACACGGTGGACTCTCTTTTCTCCAGAAGTAGCTGAAATAGTTTGGCCTGAAACCATTCGCCCATCAAGGGAAAATACGATAATGGTTAGATTTCCGCTGACCGCATCGGTAAAAGCAACATCAACAAAACCGCATGCCGGATTGGGACTTAGCGAGAAATCACCTGCGTTTTCTATGGTTGGGTTTTCAATATTTTCCCCTTGTATTGGTTTCAGTCCGTCTAACAATACGTTGCGGTTTTTGTTGTGGTTTTCAACGTGTGACAGCAAAGCAGCAAAGTTGCTGGCAGTCATGGCTTTGTTGCCCACTTCTAGTCCGGCATATTCAGCATCGATGGTGGCATAAACCTCATCGGCGGGAGTGGCTGGGTTGGCAATAACCGATTGGTAAAAATCCAACGCTGATTGCGTGTTACCCAAGAACAGCTCTGTTTCGGCACGGAAATACCTTGCAATTTTTTGTAACTCGGGCGAATTGTTTATGGTTGTTTCGTTGTCGAGGTATTGTAAAAATGCTTGCGGCGAATAACCCGAAGTATGGTAAACACCACGAAGGCTTTTCAATGCCGCCTCAGCAAAGGGCGATTGTGGAAACCCGGTCACAACTTGTTCAAACCTCTGTTTTGCAAAGGCGGTATTGCCCTCATTCAATGCCGAATTTCCTTCAACCATAAGCGTTTCGGCCAGATTTCGGGGTTCAAATGGAGCCAGACCGTTGCAATTCCAAGCGGGTGACCACGAAAAGCTTTCGACTGGAACAAACTGCGCTGAAGGATTAAAATCGACTGGCCAGCAGTTCATCTCTACCCGATATTTTTCTTCGGTGCCACCATTGGCGGTGTTAAAGAAGCAATTTATCAGTGTGTCACAGGCATTGGCTTCGAAACGGTTATACGAAAAACGCCAGGGAAAACTGTTGTCAACCGCCTGAACCTGAACAGTGCCATTGTAGGAAATGGTTTGGGGCGAACCTTCGTCGCCAAACGATTCTACAAGACAGTTGTGGTAGAGCCCTATTCCATGGCTGTTTCCGGAAATGGTGTTGCCCATAAGGATGGCCACCGTGTTGTAGAGCCGCAAAGCCTCGCCGCCATTGTTGTTGAGAATGGTATTTCCACGGATAAGATGATCTTGGGGTTTCGACAAGCCACAGTTGGCAATGGAAATACCGCCGTTTTGGTTTCCTTCAACACGGTTGTTCACCACGTTGAAAATTTGATAGCCCGACAGTTGCAAGCCATAGTTGCCTGTTCCGTTCAAAAATTGGCAATCCCTGATGTCTGCTTGCGTGGTGTTGAAGGAACGAATGCCCGAGGAAACTACGCAGCGGTCAAAAACACAACCCTCCATTAAAATTTCTTCTGCTGCGGCGGAAAGGTTCGAACGGGTAAACAAGCAGTTTGTGAACGCGAAATTACCCATTCCTTTCACGTTGGTGTTCAGGAAGGTAACATTTTCGAGTACCATTTGGGCAGTGGGTTGCAACACTAGCCCATAGTTTTGGGTATTTCCCAGATTTTGGAATGTTGCACCCGGTTCAATGACCCAACCATTGGTGATGTTTAACGTTGTTCCGAAGCCACTTGATGCCACTGTTCCTCCTTGTTCAACAGTAATTACCGTTCCCTGCTGTTGGGCAAACGCCATGCCTTCGTTTAGCAAAAGTGTGCCGCCGTTGTGAACAACAATATTTGCAGGAAGCGTTGTGTTTCCGGCAATTTGGAGGGAGCCGTGGACGTGGATGGTGAAGTTTCCGGGATTAAAAACCTGTGTCCGTTCATTGAAAACCAAGGTAGCATTCGGTTGAACGGTCATGTTTCCATTAAGCACAGAGTAAGAGAGTGTATCAATGGTAAGTGTCCGATTGCCAAGAACTTCGAAGCCCTCGTTGACCATGGCAATGCCGTTAACAAGGTTGTTGGCGGGCATTTGTGTTAAAATCTGGTCAAAAAGTTTGCGCCGCGTGTAAACCTCAATCAGTTGCGGCAGGTGCGCCCCGTCGTACAAATCAATATCGGCCTGAAACATGGCCAACACATTGGCAACGTGGTCACTGGCGCTGGTTACGTAGTGCATCGACTGGCACAACAGGCGGTGGGTAACGTCGCGCCCTAAGTTTACCCCAAGAGCAGGGTTAGTGGCATCAAGATACTCTAAATCCATGAGGGCGGAGGCGTAAATGTAGCGGAGGTATTCTTTATAGTGGTTATTCGCAGGGCTAGAGATTATAGAGTCGACATACACATATATGGAATCAAACATTAATGTATCTGTATTATGTATTGAAGGTAATAAAGGCCTAGTACTAAATGCCCAATTCATACGTTTGTTAGGCTGAAATAACGTTTGTGATCGACGGTATGATAATCCAATATATTCTGCAATACCTTCAATTACACCAGACCCAGTACTATAGATACTGGGAAAAAAATCATGTCCTCCTGGAGTGAAAGCATAATGCCAACCATGACCCAATTCATGCCCACAAACAACAATATCTTCTGCTAAATCAACATCATTATCGGGAGAACCAAACTGAATAGTCAAAGAAGAAGGATCGAATCTTGCGTTATTTCGATCATTAAGAGCAACATTAACATCATAAACGATTATTGTTGAATCAACTAAATCTACGAAATCCCCATTCCAATATGGAACAAAGCCTAAGCTATGGATATACCGCATCTGTTTATCGAGATGGAAATAGGCATTTACCTCTTCGAAATGGTCGTTATCGCGGGTATAATGAAATCTGGGTTCGGTCTCTTCTGCCAAACCCAGAAATGGTGCAAAAGCATCGAGTGCATAGGCAAACTCTCCTTGCAAGCGCCATTTACCATCTGGGGATTGAATTAATCCCTGTAGTGTTTCAGTGGTATATGCCGTACTGACAGGAAAGTAGTTGGAATCTGCACTGTCGGGAAGATTGTCAATGCCAAGATAGCTTCCAGGATCGGGATTAAAGACCTTGCCCGTGCCTTGTGAGGGATTATAATAGGCCGACGCATCGGTACATTGTATTATAGTGTTGGTATGCGCATCAACAGCACACCAGTAAGAGGACTCCCCTTGTGGTAAAGCATAAAATTACCATGCCAATTGAGACGCATTTTCCTTCTGGATAATAACCAATTCCGCTTTCGATTCCGCAATCTGTGTGCTTTTTGGTGAAAAATGTGCCGTAATCGTGTTTACGGCATCCGTTAATGGATAAGTTGGAGTTGTATTTATGTTAAAATTAGGACTGGAACCATCCAACGATACACAAGAGATTTTGCCCTCGTGATTAAAACTTACTACACCTTTAGCATCCCTGATTTTCAAACCATTGCGGGTTTGTTGTACCAATATATGCGTTCCTGCCGGACTATGCTTAATTTCATCAACTCGGAAAGTATCATTATCGTCTAGTTTGTAGTAGGCTCGTTGCGAATATAAGACGTTTAAAGCCCTGGTTGCAAAACTTCCGGTTGTGGTGTCTTGTGCAATATTAATTGAAATACGAGGTATATGGTTATTTGTCAAGTTTCACCACGTTGTTGGGTGTAAAGTTTAAGATTTCCCGACT
>JBBISE010000037.1:0-24191 GCA_037441445.1 Salinivirgaceae bacterium | reverse complement strand
ATATACCAAAGCTTGACTTATTCCAAATCTTTTCGGGAAAATACTAACGTTTAATGGCATAGTCTAATGTATTTGTCAACTAACCAGTATAATAACCAGAAAAAAAGGCACCTGAAAGTTCTAGTGCCTTTGTAATTTTTATTTAAAATTGTGTGTTACCAGGTGGTAGTTACCTTATTTTGGTATACTTTGTAAGTTTGTTGCTGTCCTTGTACATTGTAGTAAATGAAGCCATCTACAACCGAAGCCGTTTTGCCAGAATAAGTTGCCTTATCCAGTTCATTAGGTAAATCAAGAATTACGGAATGGTCGCCTTTACCAATAAGGTTTTTCCCAATGTTGTCAAACACAATTGGGGCTCCCTTTGCGTAATTAAGTATTATCCTGTCGAGCATGAACGAACCGCCAAATTTATTTGATATTGTGAAAGTTACTTTGCCAGTCTTTACCGTCTTTTCATCGGCATCGGTGGCTGCAATGACAATGGGGGCGTGCATGTAAACTTCTACTTTTCCTTCGTTGATGTCGAAATAGAAATCATGTGACACTTTGGCATATTTGAATGTGTGTTCGACTTTAATGAGGTTTTTGGGGTCATTGTAGCAATATTTTGCATCAAAGGTTAGGTTCCAACCCGATGTAGAAGGCTCAATACCATTTATAGTTGCACATTTTGTTGGGTTTGTTGCCCTTGGTTTTCTGTTAGTTGTAACCGTCTGCTGTCCAATTTTCAATTCATATTCAATAGCACCAAGCGATTTCGAAACCGGTACAATGTTAATGGATTTTAAACGCGATTTAATTTGATTAATACCCACCTCGGCTTTTGTTTTTCGTTGGTCAATAAATTTTGGTGCCAATTTCTCCAAGGTTGTGATATCGCTTTCCATATCTTCAACAATGGTGGTTGACTCAATTCGGTTAAGGATTTCTTCAAGTTGTTCGGTCAACTCACGGTCGGCTTTTTCAAATGCCATGACAAGTTTTCTAAGTTCGGCCTCGCTGAAAGGGTAAAGCAGATGATAGTAGAACGTAATTGTCTTATCGGCCTGCACTTTTTCCCACCAGTAGTCTTCGGCTTTGTTAATGGCAATGCCTTTAATAAAACTTAGATCTGCTGTTTGGGTTTGGGTTGTTTGCTCAAAGCTTTGGAAAAAATTATTAATATTTGTTCCCATATCCTCTTTGGTTGTCATTTCCGATGATACAGTCACGTTTTCAGCAACGGAACGGACAATGCTTTCTTTTACTTTAAGCAGGGCATTGTCTTGAGAAGCCTCCAGTGTTGCACCAGAGCCAGTGACAATGATGTAGTCCTTTTGGATTGTGTTAATCCATTTCGGTTGTTTTTTCTTATCACTATCTATGGTTTTTACTTTTTGCTTGGTTCCCGTTATTTTAGCTGTTGCGGGAGCTGAAAAGCCGCAAACAAGCGCCAGAAGGACCAAGTAGTAAAATGCGTTTTTCATACTTTGGTATTTTTTAAGTTGATACTTGTTTTCGATGTATAATGCTGTGTAGTAAATTCTATAAGTAATTGTTCGATAGTTGTTTGGTTATGAAATGAAGTCTTTTCTGAAAACAAAAAATCGGTAACCGCAGTGCGATTACCGATTTCCGTTTTAAAATTAGTTTTGACGATCTAGTTTTTCCATTTCTTCGTCAAATTTTTCTTTAAACTTCATTTGGTCGTACTTCAACTGAAGTTTTTGGTCTTTGTTGATGCCTTGGTTTACACCATTGTAAATTGCATCTTTTGTAACCGAAAGAGCCAAATAAGTTTCAAATTCGCCTTTAGCATTCTTACCTGTTTTTTCGCAAGTAATAGATACTTCAACGAGGGTACGTTTTGTAACGTCGCGTACCATTTGCTCGAAACTTTGTTCGAATTCTTTTTTGTCACCCACGTCAATTTCGTTGGTGTACTGTTCCGTTACAGCTTTAACGGTTGATTCAATTAAACCAGCCAGACGAGTTTTGGCATTCAAAAGAGCTTTGTCTTTCGAAGTTGCCATGTTCATACTGGTTCCCATACCTGAAGCACGGAAGTTCATTGCATCAGAGTACCCTTCTGATTGACAGGGAACGGTGATTTCTTTAAAGTCACTACCACCTGCGGTAGTTTCTTTAGGCTTACAACTGTACATTCCCATTACGGAGGCTGCAAGCGCTACAGCTAAAAATCCATTAAAATTCACTTTCATAACCTTTAAATTTGGGTTTTACATGAGCAAATTTGAGAATAAAAATCGTACTATGCAACTCTAAAGGTGTTAATAATTTACTAATGCTGCATTTTCCGACTGTTGCCCTCTTATTGCTTTACCTGTATTTCAATTCTTAATCTTCTACATATAAACCGATTACCGTTTGTAGTAATTCTGCAAACTTTTTTGAAATATTTGTCTGTTGATTTCATTTATATTGTGAATTACCGCGGCAATTTTGTCTTTTCTTTGGCTTTCTTCCTCCTCTGACAACATTTCCATGTCATTAAACACGATCTTCTCAATTTTGTATCCCGATTCGTTCAGTGTCATAGCCACAGCGGCATTGAAATCATCCATTATTATTACGGAGGGCAATTGGTTCGATGAATACCGGGTTACGGCACTCAAAACAGCATTCTTTATATAGTTAATAGGTACCTCTCCCATATAATTCGAGGCTACCAGAATGCGGATTAAATCTATCTTAGCTTTGTCCTTTACTTTAAATGTGCGAATCAGTTCCTTGTACTTTTTATCGTTTGTTTTTAAGAACATATCAATAAATTCCTGGGGTACCGATTGCAAATCGCGCAATTCGCCATTCTTTTCCTTGATTTTGTACTCTTTTATAGCATCTTTTTGTTTTACAGGTACATAGTATCCCCATTTTTGTGTTCGCCGGAACGATTCGGTCATGGGTTTCGGTTTCCAATTACTTTCTGGACGTTTCAGTAGGGGTGCATCAACTTTTAAAGCACCTGTTTCTAAGGCATACAGCAAACAGTTTACAAAGTGAACATATCCGCCTCCAATATTATAATGTATTGCAGACCAAAGAGTTGTATTTTTTTGCTTGTTTTGTTCGGTCTTCGTTGTGTCCTCAATTTTTCTTTCCTTTAGTTGCTCAATAAAAGTTTGTCCGAAGCCCACAGGAAAATATATGACTTGATTTGAGTTTTCATGCGCCTTCGAGGTTGCATGATAAAGTTCCTTAATATCAAATACATAGTTTGAGTCGTTTGATAGACGGAACCGAACCCCAAAACCTTTGTCCCACCGCATTTCAGTTATCCTGGGCGATGTTGTGTGTTGTGCACCCGCTCCAAGCGCGGCCAACAGACATAGCATAATAATAGGTGCTTTCAAAATCATAAAACTATTGTCGGATGTAATTGAATACAGAATTTCTTTTTTCGAGGAGCCAATTGGCCTATAGGCATTGACAGTCTCTTTCCCAAAGATACAGTTTTATGTTGGTTTTTCAGTAACCAGAGCCTTAATTTTTATTATAAATTGTCGCACTACTCCGGTAATTCTTTCAAAAAGAAAGTAAATCAACACTGTAGATTCGAATGGTGCTTTTTTAGTCAAAAAAAGGAGCAAAAATTTGGAAGATGAATTTTTATTTCAATATATTTGTAATATCAAAATGATATCAATTGATTCTAAACCTTAAACACTATGAAAACACAAGAAGAAAAATTTTCAGGATTAAAAGCTTCAGGAATTGCCATGTTGCTATTGAATATCCTATTGTTGTTTGCTACCATTTACACTTTTGTTGTAACGGTTTCATCCCCGGACTTTGACAACACACTGCGCGTTCTTGCCATCATCGGTTTAGCCCTGATTTTCGTATTTATTAATATTTTTTGGGGCGGATTAATGCTTATTGAGCCCAACGAGGCCGTCGTAATGCTTTTCTTTGGCGAGTATAAAGGAACGGTAAAGGACAATGGTTTCTTTTGGGTAAATCCGTTCTATACAAAAAAGAAACTAACACTGCGGGCACGCAATCTTGATGCCGAACCAATTAAAGTAAACGACAAAACCGGTAATCCCGTTATGATTGGTGTCGTTGTGGTTTGGCGACTTGCTGACACTTATAAAGCATCCTTTAACGTTGACAATGCATCCATGGCCATTGGTGCACCGGGGGCAGGCTCGACTGTTAAATTGAATGAAAAAATGCTTGCCTACCAGAATTTTGTTAAAATCCAATGCGATGCAGCATTGCGGTATGTTGCAGGTATGTTCGCTTACGACCATACTGGCACTGCTTCAACCGAAGAGTTAACATTGCGTTCAAGTGGCGAAGAGATCAATCAGATTCTGGAAGCACAAATGAATGAACGACTTGGTATTGCAGGGATTGAGGTTGTTGAAGCCCGCATCAATTATTTGGCCTATGCCCCTGAAATTGCCGCAGTAATGTTACGCCGTCAACAGGCCGATGCCATTATCGCTGCCCGCGAGAAAATTGTGGAAGGTGCGGTGGGAATGGTCCAGCTGGCATTAAATCAACTGTCCGAAAAAGGAATTATTGAGTTGGACGACGATAAAAAAGCTGCAATGGTCAGCAACCTTATGGTTGTATTGTGCTCTGAAGAATCGACGGCCCCGGTTATCAATGCAGGAACATTGCATCAATAAAATATCTACCGTCATGGAAAACGAGGTCTTGTTCTATGAAGTCCAAAGAAAATCTCCCTGGTGGGTATATCTCATCGTAGTATTAACAAATATTATAATGATTTATGCTCTTTATCAACAGATTATTTCCGGATTATTGAAGTCCCCCGAGATAATTAACGTTATAGCATTTGTTTTTACTGTGGTTAGTATGGTGATTTTAAACCTATTTCTATTTTTACTCCGGTTAGAAACAATTATCAAAAAGAATGGAGTTTTTGTACGCTATTTTCCTATTCATAGAAAATACCGTTCTTATTTCTTCGACAATATTGATAAATGCTATATCAGACGTTTTCGTCCAATAGCAGAATATGGGGGGTGGGGAATTCGCGGTTATGGAAACAACCGATCTTTTACTGTATCGGGGGAAATAGGTGCCCAAATTGAGTTAAAAAATGGCTCTAAAACCCTTGTTGGTACACATAAACCAGAAGAATTGGGAATCGTGCTTGAAAAACTGGGTTTTAACAAACCATAATTAAAACAGTTGACCATGTCAAAGAAAAAGACCTTTGTATTGCGGATAGATCAGGATAAGTTCGATGCCCTTGAAAAATGGGCATCGGACGAGTTCCGCAGTACGAACGGCCAGATTGAATGGATTATCGATCAGGCTCTCCGCAAAGCTGGCCGATGGAAAAATAATGCGGATAGTGGAATTAAAGACAACCAGCAATCTAAAAACGAATGAAAATCGTAGAATCGAAACAACCCTGTCCAAAATGTGGCAACAAACACTACGAAATGGGCGAGGCCTATTTAGCCGGAAGTGTTTTTACAAAACTTTTTAACATACAAAACCGAAAGTTTACAACACTGACCTGCACTAAATGCCGATATAGTGAATTTTACCAGATGTCGATGCAAAAAGCCCTTAATGTGTTGGATTTCTTTGTTGGGTAAACTAAAGGAAGATATTTCGGCTCTTTTACTGCTCTATTCATTACTGTGCGCTCAGTGTCCCTGTTTGGTCATTGAGCAGAGCTGAAATTCAAAAAGATAAATAGAACTTATAACCCTTAAAACCATGAGAGTATATTTCATTATTATCGTTATTGCGGTATTTGCCGGACAAGCTTGTGACAAAAGTTTACAAAAAAGCAGGTTTAATACAGAAGATGTGGCACTTGGCATTGGAGCCGATACCATTCGTGGAACGTTAATTCTTCCGGAAGCGGAGAACCCTCCGGTGGTCTTAATTATAGCCGGTTCTGGCCCTACCGACCGTAACGGCAACCAGCCCATGATGCAAAACAACAGCCTTAAGATGGTTGCTGAAGGGCTGGCCGAAAATGGAATTGCCTCGTTACGTTTTGATAAACGGTGTATTGCCAAAAGCAAATGCACCATTCCCGAATCGGATTTAAGGTTTGAAACCTACGTTGACGATGCCGCAGCCCTTCTGCAGATGCTAAAAACTGACAAACGTTTCTTCAAACTTTATGTTGCTGCACATTCCGAGGGTTCCTTGATAGCCATACTGGCAGCTCAAAAAGTGCCGGTTGATGGTTTGGTTTCCATTGCCGGCATTGGAAAAAGTGCCGATTTGGTGCTTTTAGACCAGTTGGCAACCATTCCCGAGCCGCTTTTTATTGAAGCGAAGGCAGCAATAACTAATCTCAAAAATGGAGTGACTGTAGAAAAATTCGACCCACAACTGACGGCACTACTGCGTCCATCGGTGCAACCTTACCTGATTAGTTGGTTCAAATACGATCCATCAGTTGAAATCGCCAAGCTTACCTGTCCCGTGTTGATTTTGCAAGGGACAACCGACATTCAGGTGGGTGTAGAACATGCGCAGATGTTAGCCACCGCCAAAGTCGGGTCAAGCCTGAAAATTATTGAGGGAATGAACCATGTTTTGAAACAGGCAGAAGCCGACAGAACAAAAAACATGGGTACCTACATGAACCCTGAACTGCCGTTGAGTGATGGAGTTCTGGAGGCAATAATGGAATTCACGCAGAAAAATTAATTGTTGTTTTAGTCTGTAAAATTAGGCAACGTCAAAGCCCCAATTCTCTTTTAAGCCATACAGAAAATACCGGGTCAAGGAAATTTACAGTTTTTCCCGACAAATCGACAATTTCTTTATCCTCAAGTGATTTTCGGATTCGTGCCACGTTCGAAGATGTTCCAAGGTTGTATTTTGCCAATACAGCGGATGTTGAAAAACCCTCGGTAACACCATCAATCATTGCTCTAAGGAAATTTAGTTGGTATGTTGTCAAGTTTTCAACAAGGCTTGAATAAAACATAGAATTTTGCTCGAGAAGATCCGTTAGAGCCTCTTCAATGTGGTGTTCATTTGCCTGATAGTCAGTCTTTAGCCATACAAGCCATGCCAATTGTTGAACATAGGATGAGTGGTTACTTACATGCTGACATATTTTTGATGCCAATTGTGTTGTGATTTTCTTTTTACCAGCTTCAAATCGCGAACATATATAATCAATCCATTCTTTTTCAGGGATTTTATTCAAAAACAGCACATCGCCAAATTTATAAAAAGGCATGCTTTGTTTTGAAAACAAACCGGACATGATGTGCATTTTACTTCCAAATAGACAGTAGGTTGTCATGTCCTGTAGCTGCCATACACTCCGTAGTTTTTTCTGGAAATTTTTTGAATCGGGAAATTCTGCAATTTGCTGAAATTCGTCGATGCAAACTACTACTCTGCGTTTTTTCATGGTTGCTATTCGCTGAGGCAAATCTAAAATATCCCGTATGGAATTAGATGAATCCGTCATGTCAAATGAGAATGAAAAATCGTTCATTGGGTCAGTTCCGAACTGAAATTTTGGGGACAAACGAGACAAAAATTCACGGGCATTTGACATCCATTCTTCCCATCGGTTTGATGTTTGTTTAATGACTTCAACCGGGAATGTCTTCAGAAACTCAACTTCTGAACGGCACATGAATGCATCAATGTGTACGACTAAGCACTTCTCTTTTTTCGTGACTTCTTCCGCAGCCTTTTTTACAAGCGAGGTTTTCCCCCAGCGACGGGGCGAAATAATAAACGTGTTAATCCCGTGTGTGAAATTTGAAACCAAGCGGGCAGTTTCTTTTTCACGGTCAGTAAATGTTTCACCGGATGTAGATGTGCCAAAAACGAATATTTTTTCCATTACGAATGTGCATTTAATGCTCAAATATACAACATTTTTCTAATGTAACAAACTTGTTAGTAACAGATGTGTTACTAACAAGTTTGTTACATTTTCCGGGGAATATTAGATAAGGGTTAAAAACGAACAATTACTTCAAGAACCTACACGTTTTTACTTCACCATTGCGACCAGTAACTATCAGAAAATAAACACCTTTCGTAAGGTTTTGTACCGAAATGGTGTTTGCATGGGAAAACATTCCCCGGGCTACAGTTTTTCCTGTAATATCCCAAATTTCGAAATTGGAATCGGGAGTCACATTTTTGATGTACAAAAGGTCACTTGCCGGGTTTGGATAGACTTCAATTTCAGACTTTTCTGCATCATTTTCTATGCTAACAATCGTTAAAGGCATTCCCCAGGTGGTGTTGCCTTTTTTGTAGTAAACCAATGTTCTGTCCATACTTTGTCCGGGCAGATTGGAGCATGAGTAATAAGGTCCACCAAGACCCTTATTGTAGGATGAAGAATGCAAACAGCCATCAGCAATAATTCGCCCCAGACAAGGATATCCTAGGTCATAGGTAAACATATTGTTCATATCCGGTTCCACTTTTTCGTTTCCGTATTGATTATAAACAAAAACCCATTCCGCAAATACCGGTTCTCCGGATAATTTGTCGAAATGTGGATTGGGAAACACCGAAGTATTAATAGTGTCAAACATATACTGATATGTTGTTGTGCCATTAAAGGTGTTGTGAATTCCCTGTTCCAATGAATAAGCATAATTGAGACCATTAAGAGTGTCGTTTCTGGTCAGATATTTGAAAATCAACATCTTTGTTTGAGAACGGCTTATGTTGGAAAAAATCTCTTCTTCTGTGCTTGTTTCTATGATGTGGATTTCGTCTTCCGACTGAAAATCAAACACATCGAGCCAAGTGAAATTCTGTAAACCAACCTGCGGATTTGTCATTCCAATCAACTCCATTGAAATTAGCGTTTCATCTAACTCAGGACTTTCCAAATCGGGAAATAAATAAAAATTCATAACCTGCTTAAAACCATATTCTTTCGAAAGTTGAATAGTTTTCTCGTTTATGGAATGGTTTACAGGTTGATTATTTCCGTCGTAGGCCTGAAATCCAATGGTTTTAACGCTATCGTCAAGGCCAAGAAAGGTTAGTTTTTCTTTTGAGGTAACCATGGCTATGATTTTGTGGCCCTGGGCAGGTTGAAATGCCACCCACGATTCGTTGACTTCTGCCCCCGTGTTTATTGTAATGGTGTCGTTGTTGCGGTTGATAAACAAATTTTGGCCATTGTTCCTGATAATGATTTTTGGCCCTATCAACGATGCCTGATCGACACTAAAACATTCAATATCATGTTGTTGTATTGTTGCGAATGGATACAGCGTGGAATCGCCAGACACATGGACCGAATCAATGCGAATGGCTTTAGTGCCCACACCGGAAAAAAGCGAAGTACGCCCCGAATTGACTGTTTGATAGTTTTGCGACACCAGCATTAAGGGTAAAAAGGTTGCTGCTAAAAGTAAAGGTAGTTTGCTCATAGTGTTGATTTTGGTAAATGTTTTTAATCCCAAGTTCTACATTCCAAAACTACAAAATGTTTTCTTTAAATCTACATTTTGATATAAAAAATGTTATCGCTCTCTTTCCATGGCAGCTCAAAAGTCTGAACAAAAAAATGTTACCTTTGCACTTTCTGGGAATAAAACGAATTAGTAAAAATAAGTAACACATTATCAGTATGATAAAGAAGAATGATTTGCTTTTTACAATAGCCTGCATGGCTTTCTTTTTACCTTTTTTCTTCTCCGAAGGGCTTTACGGTTGGTATGTTACCTACAACACACAACACGGCATGATAATGTCGTTTGTGAAATTTGCCGTGCTGGCAACGTTGGGCGAGGTTATTGGGCTCCGAATCCGCACTGGAAACTACAATCAGCAAGGTTTCGGGATTTTTCCCCGCGCCATTGTCTGGGGTTTTTTGGGTCTGACCATTAAACTGGCATTCGTGATTTTTGGCACGGGAGCTCCCAAGTTCATGGAATACATGGGATTGGAAGGTGCTCAGAATGCCATGTCAGGCGGATTTTCCACTACAAAACTTATGGTTGCCTTTGCCATATCCACTACCATGAACCTTATTTATGCTCCGGTAATGATGACCCTTCACAAAATTACCGATACACACATTGTGGCCAATGGGGGAACCATTTTGGGATTGCTGAAACCGATAAACTTTCGCAAAATTTTTGTAGAACTGAATTGGGACGTTCAATGGAATTTCGTGTTTAAGAAAACCATCCCATTTTTCTGGATTCCGGCGCACACCGTTACGTTTCTTCTACCCGCTGATTTTCAGGTTCTTTTTGCAGCTGTTTTAGGAATAGCCCTAGGGGTGATTTTGGCTGTTGCGGCGCAGATGGGAAAAAAATAATAAAGGGGCTGTCCAAAAAGTCATAAATCGACGTCATTGCGAGGAGGAACGACAAAGCAATCAACTTATTATCAGGCTCATTAGATTGCTTCACTGCGTTCGCAATGACAAATCGGGGACTTTTTAGACATCCTCTCTGTAACCAATGTACAGACGCGCTACAGCGCATCTATAATCAATGTAAAGACGCACTATAGCGCATCTCTACAAAAAAAAAATAAAAATGATATCCATCAACCAACTTACACTCCGCTTCGGCGGTTTTACCCTTTTCGAAAATGTCTCGTTCCTAATAAACGACCGCGACCGCATTGGACTCGTGGGACGTAACGGGATTGGAAAAACAACGCTGATGAAGATTCTGAACCGTCAAATGAATTACGACGAGGGTTCGGTTGCTTTTCCTAATCAATGCTCGGTTGGATATTTGCCTCAGCATTTGAATTTTAGCGATAAATTTACGGTAATGCAAGAAACGCTCACCGCTTTTCAGGAAGTTAACCTGCTGGAAGAGCAAATTGCCAGAATAACCGATGAAGTTGGACAACGTACTGACTATGAGTCGGAAGGGTATGCCGAATTAATTAATAAGCTGACCGAAATTACTGACCGATACCACATTCTTGGAGGTGACAAGCGCATTGCATTGGCCGAGCAAACCCTGAAAGGACTTGGTTTTATGCCCTCTGATTTTGAAAGACCTACCGATCAATTCTCGGGTGGATGGCGGATGCGCATTGAACTGGCTAAGTTGATTCTTCAGAAACCCGATTTACTGATGCTCGACGAACCAACAAACCACCTTGATATTGAGGCCATTGAATGGTTGGAAACGTTTCTTAGGGATTATCCCGGAGCCGTTTTCCTGATTTCGCATGACCGCCGTTTTTTAGATTCGCTTACAAACAGAACCATCGAAATTGCTAACAAGCGGATTTACGATTACCCTGTTCCCTACACAAAATATGTCGAGTTGATGGAAGAGCGCATGGAAACGCAGCAGGCGGCCTACGAAAATCAACTGAAAAAGATAAAAGATACACAAGAATTCATAGAACGTTTCCGATACAAAGCCACCAAGGCAGTTCAGGTACAAAGCCGTATTAAATCGTTGGAAAAAATGGATCGAATCGAAGTGGACACCTTCGACCAGGCAGCCATGCACCTACGGTTCCCACCTGCACCCCGCTCGGGCGATGTGGTTGTCGAGGGCGAAAACATTTCTATGAGCTACGGAAACCTGCAAGTGCTTGATAGCGTGGGGATTTTGATTGAACGTGGCGAAAAAGTCTCGTTCGTTGGCCGAAACGGCGAAGGGAAATCAACCATGGTGAAAATGATTCAGAATCAGGTGAATTATACCGGAACACTGAAGATTGGACATAATGTCAAGATTGGCTACTTTGCCCAAAACCAGAACGAACTTCTGAATCCAAACAAGTCTGTTTTTCAGACAATTGACGATATTGCCGTAGGCGAAATCCGCAAAAAGGTTCGGAACATTCTCGGCTCGTTCCTGTTCTCGGGCGAGGATATCGATAAACCGGTGAAAGTCCTCAGTGGTGGCGAGAAATCAAGGCTTGCATTGGCATGTATGCTTTTGGAGCCCATTAACCTGTTGATTCTTGATGAGCCAACCCACCACTTAGACATGATTTCGAAAAATATTTTGAAACAGGCCCTTTTGCAATTCGACGGAACTCTCGTTATTGTCTCGCACGACCGCGATTTTCTGGAAGGGTTAACTGACAAGGTGTATGAGTTCCGAAACAAAAAAATCCGCGAACACCGGGGTGGCATTCAGACATTCCTTGATAAAAGACGACTGGAACGGTTACAGGATTTAAATTCGAATACCCGTTTGTCGCAAAAAAGGGAGCAAGATGTTGATAATGATGCCCAATCATCCAGTAAATTGCAATTTGGCCGCAGGAAAGAATACGACAAAGAAATTCGAAAAGTGCAAACACAGGTTGAACGTACCGAGGGCGAAATCCATTCGTTGGAAACCGAGTTGGAAGCATTGAAGGTATTGCTATCAAACCCGGCCAATATAACCGGCAAGGCTCCTTTTTTACGCTACAACAAAATTCAGGAAGAGTTGGACTCGTTATCGACCCGCTGGATGGAGCTATCGGAAGAGGTCGAACGGTTGGTTAGGGAGAAAGAAGCCATCAGGTAAAGGTTATTTATTATTATTCGTTCATAATGGCTGAGATAAGCATATGCAAAGATGAATTAGTTAAAAAATTATGTTACACCGAGTTGGTTTACAGTCGGATTAACAAGAAATTAAGAACAAATCTGTCAAGAGAGCAAATTTCGGAACTAATGTCAAGCCTCATCAATAAAGCCGAAGTTGATGATATAGTGAAAAGGGGAAAGAACTTTTACGTAACAAACGCTAAAAAAGGAATTGTTATTACAATCAACTCTTTTACTAACCGGGTAATTACCGTAGATAGGGTAGGGGAGGCAAAAGGAAATAAATAACATCGAAAAAAAACTTTAAGTTCCGTTTAATACATCGGTAATGTCGTTTTTAATGAAGCGTTATATTGTGGCGTTATAGATTTGAAATCGTTGGAATAGAATGTTTTTTTTAATCCGGTTTTGATTTTCGGGTAATTAATGATACTTTTGGATAGTTTTTTAGCACAGAATCATTCACATTATTATGGATATAAGGTCACTATACCAAATTTTCGAGAAGCATCCCAAGGTCAATACCGATAGTCGTGTTGATGGGCAGAACGGGATTTTCTTCGCCATTAAAGGCCCCAATTTCAATGGCAATGATTTTGCCGCCGAAGCTCTTAAAACCAACGCTTTTGCTGTGGTTGACAATCCGGATGTTGCAATCAATGACCGTTATATTTTGGTTGATAATGTGCTTAATACGTTACAGGATTTAGCACAGCATCACCGCGATCATTTTGATATCCCAGTAATAGCCATCACAGGAACCAACGGTAAAACAACCACAAAAGAATTGATTGCGGCGGTTTTGTCGCAGAAATACGATGTTTATTTCACAAAGGGGAATCTTAATAACCATATTGGGGTACCGTTATCTTTACTCGAACTAACAAAAGAAAATGAAATTGCCGTTATTGAAATGGGTGCCAGTGCTTTGGGCGACATTGCCTTTTTGTGCTCAATTGCAAAACCGAACTATGGAATAATAACAAATATTGGCAAAGCCCACCTTGAATCTTTCGAGTCTTTTGAGAATATACAAAGAACCAAAGGGGAGCTTTATCAGTATTTGTATGCGCGCAATGGAGTAGCCTTTGTAAATTATGACAATGAAATGCTGGAAGACCTAAGGCCTCCCAAGAAAATAGTGCATTATGGCACATCGAAATTTACACACTGTCAGGGCGTTGTCCTGAATAATCCAGTGTTTGTTGAATTTGCCTGGGTTTCGGTTGGTGACATGCTATACGACCAAAAAGAGATTGACTGGTCAAATAAAGACAGGATAATCAGAACCAAGCTGGTGGGGGCACATAATTTTGAAAATGCACTGGCTGCTGTTTGTGTAGGGGATTATTTTGAAGTTGAAGATGCTGATATTAAGACGGCTATAGAAAACTATGTGCCAAAAAACAACCGCTCGCAATATATGAAGACCTCTAAAAACGAGCTTATTGTCGATTGCTACAATGCAAACCCCTCATCAATGAAATTGGCCATAACCAACTTTGCAAATATTAATGGAAACAACAAGGTTCTGATATTAGGCGAGATGCTCGAGTTGGGTAAATACGCTCAACGTGAACACGACGTTTTGGCTCAAATGGTTGAAGAACAGGGATTTAAAGAGGTGTTCTTTGTCGGGGAAAGTTTTAAGGAAATAACCTCGAAAGGTGCAAATATTTTCCCAACTACAAGTGACTTTATGGATTATCTGAAAAATAACGCCATCAGTAATAAAATAATCCTTATAAAGGGTTCACGGGGTGTCAGGCTTGAAAACATTATACCATTACTCTAAAATTTCCAGAAAATGAAGGTACTTGTTTTTTTTATTTCTGTTTTTGTAATTCTTGGGTGCAACCGTTCGAACAAGACATGGCATTTTGATAAAGGAATGGCGCATGGCACTTTTTATAGTATCACGTACCATTCTGCTTCCAACTTGCACGAAGAGATAGAAAAAGTTATAAACCGGACAGATCAATCCTTATCAACATTTCAGCCTACCTCGGTTATATCCCGTATTAATGCAGGCGATACAACGGTAGTCCTCGATTCGCTTTTTATTGATGTATTCGACAAAGGGAAAGAGGTTTGGGCGGCAACGAATGGTGCTTTTGATATGACCGTTGCTCCTTTGGTTAATGCCTGGGGTTTTGGTTATGAAAAAGGCTTTTTAAACCCACAAAAATCCATTGATTCTATTATGGTTTATGTTGGATTTGAAAAAGTATCCCGCTCGGGTAAAAATCTCACGAAGCAACAGCAAGGAATAAAACTTGATGCCAGTGCCATTGCCAAAGGCTATTCTGTTGACCGGGTTGGTCGTTTCCTTGAATCAAAGGGAGTTGCTAACTACATGGTGGAGATTGGTGGCGAGGTCAGGGTTAAAGGTACTAATCCAAAACATACGAAATGGAGGATTGGAATTGATAAGCCGAAGGAAAATCCCATTTTTACTGATGACAGGGAAATTCAGGCCATATTAAACATCAATCACGGATCTGTCGCTACAAGCGGGAATTACAGACAATTTTATGTAAAAGACGGCAAAAAATACGCCCATACAATTAATCCCAAAACAGGCTATCCCATTCAGCACGACTTGTTAAGTGTTACCGTTTGGGCTCCTGATTGCATGACAGCTGACGCTTATGCCACGGCATTTATGGTTTTAGGATATCAAATTTCCAGAGAAATAGTTGAAAAGACAGATTCCCTGGAAGCCTATTTCATTCTTGCAGCTGAAAACGAAAAATACACTATTGAATACACCCGCGGTCTGGCGCCGATGCTTCAATAGGTATTTTTCTGCTCATATAGCTCTATCCGTGACAACCGCAGCCACTGCCGCTGTTGTTGCTTCTGCAGCAACTTTTCGCTTCGAAACGTCCATACTTCTTTAACCATAGTTTTATGGCAATTCCGGCTACAGCTAATAAAATTAAGAATACAGCCAACAGAAGGGTTTTAAGAATTATCATAGTCTTTGTTTATTAAGTTAAACGAACGAGGAAGGCATTCCCCAATTGGGTTATGACTACAGATATTGGGGTTTGCCAACTATTCCTCGTTCATGAATGGATATTTAAAATCGGTAGGAGGTAGAAAACACTCCTTGATTGTGCGTGGCGAAAGCCATCGGTAAAGGTTAATTGCCCCACCGGCTTTATCATTGGTACCCGATCCACGCGCCCCACCAAATGGCTGACGGCCAACAACCGCGCCTGTGGGTTTATCGTTGATATAGTAGTTTCCGGCAGCATGGCGTAAACGGTGCGATGTTTTAACAATAACATCCCGGTCGCGGGCAAATAGAGAACCAGTCAGTCCGTAAATGGCTGTTTTGTCAATCAAATCAATGGTTTCTTCGAATTTTTCAGGTTCGTAAAGATAAATGGTCACAACAGGACCGAAAATCTCCTCGCGCATGGTTTCATAATAAGGGTCTGAAGTAAGAATAACCGTGGGTTCAATAAAATAACCCACTGATTTGTCATACTTACCGCCAAATACAATCTCACAATCCTTACTAGTTCTTGCCCTTTCAATGTATCCAACAATGTTTTCAAAAGCGGTTTCATCGATGACAGCATTCATGAAATTTCTGAAGTCCTCGACAGGCCCAACTTTTATTTGCGATAGCTGATTTACCAATGTCTTTTTAACATCACCCCACAGGGATGTTGGAATGTAAATTCGACTAGCAGCAGAACACTTTTGTCCCTGATATTCGAAACCGCCACGAACAATGGCAGTTGCAACCTCAGCTGCGCCAGCTGATTCGTGGGCCAGTACAAAGTTTTTTCCACCTGTTTCACCAACAATTCGGGGATAAGATCGAAAATGCTGGATATTGGCTACAATTTGTCCCCAGATAGTCTGAAAAACTTCCGTTGAGCCCGTATAGTGTATTCCAGCAAACTGAGGATGACTGAATATTATTTTGCCCGCAGTTGATCCAGGAACATGCACAAGGTTGATGACACCTGCTGGTAAACCGGCTTCTATTAAAATTTCCATAATAATGTTAGCACTGTAGATCTGTTTCTCAGAGGCCTTCCAAACCACCGTATTTCCAGCCATGGCCGGAGCTGTGGGAAGGTTTCCCCCAATGGCTGTAAAGTTAAATGGCGAAAGGGCAAAAACGAAACCTTCCAGTGGGCGCTGTTGGATTCGGTTCCATTCATCACGGGTGCTTTTGGGCTGGTATTCGTAAATGTCTGTCATATACTCTACGTTGTACCGTAAGAAATCGGGCAATTCGCAACCAGCATCGATTTCGGCCTGAAAAGCATTTTTTGACTGGCCTAACATTGTTGCAGCCAATAACTTATACCTGTATTTGCCGCTTATCAGCGAAGCTGCTTTTAGAAAAATGGCGGCACGATCGCGCCAATCCATAGATTCCCAACTTTCTTTTGCGTCTAATGCCGCCTGAATAGCTTGTTTCAGATGGTTCTCGTCCCCTTTATTGTAAAAACCAAGGGTATGTTTAACATCGTGTGGAGGGAAAATCCGAACTTTGTTTTCACAATACACTTTCTTTCCACCAATATACATTGGAATGTCAATTTCTACTGAGCGTAGAGTTTGAATGGCTTCCTTTAGCTTGCTCCTGTCGGTAGTTCCCGGAGCAAAGTCCCTGACAGCTTCGTTGTAGGCCTTTGGAACATTATTGAATAGTTTAGGCATGGTATGTGATTTTAAATATTACATATGTGTTAAGACAAACAGAAATTTGCGTTAAATATTGGAACTCTCAAATTCTTCATTAAATTTGTGGTAAGTAACACTAAACCTTTCACTATGTTTAAAACTAACGAATATTTCGATGGAAAAGTAAAGTCGATAGGCTTTCGGTCTGCAATTGGACGTGCAACAGTAGGTGTAATGGCTCCGGGCGAATATGAATTCGGAACCGATACGGTTGAGCACATGAGCATTGTAACGGGCGAAATGGATGTCAGGCTTCCGGGCGAAGAACAATTTAAAACATACAAACCCGGTCAAAAATTTATCGTATCAAAGGATGCGAAATTTCAGTTAAAGGTACCTGTAGAAACGGCGTATCTGTGCATTTATCAATAACATGATAGATTATGGCAGGTTCGCCGGGTTCGAAGTACTACGACAAATTTCTAAAATACACCGTCAGTATCGTCAATACTGACGGTGCTATTATTTTAGATGATGAGAACTTTCAGCTTCTGCTTGCAATACGTGACACTAGCTCGTTGGTGGATGCTGCAAAAAAACTTCACATCAGCTATAGAAAAGCATGGGGTAAATTAAAAAAATTGGAACAAAACCTTGGATTTCACCTTCTGGTAACAAGCCGCGGCGGACAGCATGGCGGAAAGACCGAATTGTCAGATGAAGGGAAGACGCTGATTGAAGCCTATGAAGAACTAAATATGCGCTTCAATGAGGAAGTGAAAAAGCTAACTAAAGAATTTTTTAGAAAGATTAATAGTTAGCAACTATACGAATTAATTTAAAAGAAAGATATTCAGTTTAATATATGACAGTTTTAATGTAAAAAAAATATTATTTTAATTAATTGAATTGAAAAGAACGTAAAAGAAATAGAAATAAAAAAGCAATGAATGATTGTTTTTAGTAAATTTGTAATCGGGTAAACCAAACCAAAATAGTACTGACGATGACAAAGGTTCTTGTTGTTGATGATGAGCAAAGCATTCGAAACACGTTAAAGGAAATCCTTGAATACGAAGATTTTAAAGTTGATCTGGCTGCCGACGGACAGCAGGCTCTTGATTTAATTGATAAAGGCAAATACGACACTATTCTGTGTGATATTAAAATGCCCGGAATGGATGGGATTGAACTGCTCGATAAAATAATGGCAAGTCAACCCGACACCCCGGTGATAATGATAAGTGGCCACGGTAATATTGACACAGCGGTTGAGGCAATAAAAAAGGGGGCTTTTGATTTCATTGAAAAGCCGTTGGATTTAAACCGTTTAATGGTCACTATCAGGAATGCGCAGGATAAGTCGATGCTTATTGAGGAAACGCGCGTACTAAAGAAAAAAATAAATCGCAATTGGGAAATTGTTGGCCAAAGCCCTGCAACCCTTCGCGTCAGAGAGATGATTGAGCGCGTTGCCCCAACGGAAGCCCGTGTTTTAATTACGGGCGAGAACGGTACAGGAAAGGAATTGGTTGCCAGACACCTTCACTCTGGAAGCACGCGCGCCACAGGTCCTTTTGTCGAGGTAAATTGTGCTGCAATTCCGTCCGAATTGATTGAAAGTGAGTTGTTTGGACACGAAAAGGGCGCCTTTACTTCGGCCATCAAGCAACGAAAAGGCAAGTTTGAACAAGCCCATGGAGGAACCCTTTTTCTTGATGAAATTGGCGATATGAGCCTAAGTGCTCAAAGTAAGGTACTCAGGGCATTGCAGGAGAATAAAATAACCCGGGTGGGTTCCGATAAAGATATTGATGTAGATGTAAGAATTATTGCAGCTACCAATAAAGACATGCAAAAAGAAATTGCTCAGAATCATTTTCGTGAAGATTTGTACCATCGAATCAGTGTAATCTTAATCCACGTTCCTCCTCTGCGTGAACGAAAAGAGGACATTCCTTTGCTTGCCAATCACTTTATTGAAACAATTTGTGGCGAGTATAAGAGCCCTGAAGTATCCATAACCAATGAAGCTATCATGGAATTACAAAAACTTCCCTGGACTGGGAATATCCGCGAGTTCAGAAATGTAATTGAAAGACTGATAATCCTTAGTAACAAAAAAATTACCGGGAACGACGTTGTATTGTATGCCCGACCGTTAGGTCAATAATTATATATTGTTAACATTAAAAGACATAATATGTATCCCTTACTCACCGAAGCAGCAGCTGATAAACCAAAAGTGATTTTCGACAAAACGAACGGAGAATTTTTGATCGAAGGAATTTCGATGTGCGAAGATGCACTTTCTTTTTATAAACCCCTAATAGCTTGGATTAAGCAGTACGCTCTTGATCCAAACTCCCAAACTGTGGTTAAGTTTCGCCTTTTTTATTTTAATACAGCATCGTCGAAGATGATTTTGGACGTTATGCTGCGTTTCGAGGAGCTTTACCACATGGGTTACGATGTGAAAATTGAATGGTACTACCGCCCCGATGATGAGGACATGGAAGAAGCTGGAGAAATCTATGCCACTCGCCTTGAAATTCCCCTTATAAAAATCGAAGACGATTCTATTGAATAGTACTAATCTTCCCCATCATCGAAGAAATCATCAAGTTCACGCCTTTCTTTTTTGGTAGGACGTCCGGTTCCTCGTTCACGGATGCCGGAATTGTTGTACCTTAATAGTTCAAGCTTATGTAATTCCTCCTTAGGCGTGATTTCCTGAACATACTGGTCAACCAGTTTCGGGCCAACTCGTTTTTCTATAATTTCTAACACCTTGTAGGTTCTTATTATTGGTGGTTTCCGCACATCAAGTTCCTCTCCAATGAAAACCATTCTTGAAGGTTTTACGGGTTGTCCGTTAATTAATACCCTGTTTTTTTTTACCTCTTCGATGGCTATAGTCCTGGTTTTAAATATTCGAACAGCCCATAACCATTTGTCAATCCTAACTCCTTCGGCCATTGTTTGTTTTTATTGCAAAAATACTATTTCAAGGATAAAAACGTAATATATTCTCTTTAATCTTTTGGTCGTCTGAATTTTTGCACCTTAAATTCCTGAAAATTTATTCGTTAACCAAAATTTAACGGGTTATCCGCATGGAAAAACTAAAAAATGGTTTAGATTTGCACCTATGAAATTGCAAGCTGGAATAGAATTGGAATACAAGGGATATAGTGGTTTCATTGTAAGAAAAATTCAGAATCCGGTTACAGGGATTTTGTTCGCTATTTTACTTTTTCCATTCGTTGGTTTTAGCCAAATTAAAGGTACTATTCAGGCAAGTTCCCCAGAAGAGATTATTGCTGTTCAAACCTTCAATGCAGCTCTATTAAACAAGTTGATTTTGAAAGAGATTAATAATTATCGTCAGGGTAAATTAATCGATACTGTTGAGAATAATCTTGTATTACGGGCAACAGCAAAAGATTTGATAAAGTTTGAAAAAGAAAAACCGAATTTAAAAAAAAAGAAAACAAAAACACAGGATATTTTACCTAAAGCCTTAGTTCAAAATGGCGGAAGTGGATTTGGTTTTGATATCACCCAAAAAAAACAAACGCGCTCAGCAACAGGTACTTTCACGTATCAGGAGTTTGCCTCCGATTTGGTTCTTTCTTGGGCCATACGTAGTAATACCGAAAAGTTGTTACTTGATCCGCAATTCGTATTTGTCGGTATATCCACAGAATTGTCAGACAACGGACGTCAGGTATTTACCAGCACTGTTTTTGGTTCTTACTTGTCAGAAAACAAAGGTATTGCCTTTTTGTCCGAGCTGCCAATCCAACTTCCAAAGCAAAATTGCAAACTAAAACCCTATGATGCAAAAGAGTGCCGCCGCGTTGACAGGATGGCGGGTGATTTCCCAGAATTGTATGCTGGATTAAAATCTAAAGATGGCGAGTTTTTTATTGAACATAATAATGCACGCAAAATCAAACCTTTGCTACAGGAAAAAAACTCAGGTATTTTTGTTGACATTGTTTTCCCTGAGCAATACCTTACTCATGAATTCAACCTCATTGATTACACGAAGGTACACCGAGGTGTAATGTCAAAGGCAATAGCAGGGCCAAAGGTGTTGAAGAAAAACAAATTACGGAAAACCGCCCCAAAGCAGCTACGAACATCATTGGGAAAAATACCTTCTTTGCCTTCGCAGAACTATGAACTGAACCTCGTGCTTGTTCAAAATGACCGAGTTTGTGCCTCAATTCCTCCGTCCTTTTTAGTTGAGTGTACTGGAAATTATGTCAAGCCCCTGAGCATTCTTGCCGATACGGTTACGATAAACTCAGAGTTTGATTATTATCCAAATCCGGATTCCACGCTCTTGAGTTTCAGGATTCCTTTTGATAAAAAGAAATTCACATATAAGGCAGAAGATATTGAACCTTTCCTAAAACTCCTGAACGAGCCCGATTTCATTGTTTACGAAATAAAAATAAGTGCATATTCGTCAATAGAAGGGAATATGGACGAGAATAACATGCTTCAAAAAAAGCGGGCAGAATCGATTGTCGAAGCCTTAAAATCAAGGCAGAAGGAAAGCATCATAAGCGAAATTGATACTAAACCTTGTTGGGAGCCCTTTCAAAAAGATGTCCAAACTACTAAACATAATGTACTTGCCTCTATGAGTATGGAGGAAGCGCAGGAGTATATTAGAAAATACGATCTAAACAAGGAACTGGAGCCAATTTTGAGAAATCATAGGTATGCTCAGATTGATATTCGTGTTACATATGACATTTCCGGTGATAAAGAACAGTCTTTTGTCTTGCGACAGTTCCATAAAGCCCTGGCCGATAAAAATCTGCCATTAGCCCTTTCTATCCAAAAATACATGATGAAATCCGTATTGGATGGAAAATTTCCGTTGGCCATGGTTAAAAAACAACAGATTCCGTGGGACAAACCTTTTGCCGGGCTTCTGATGAATAACCTTTACATGTCCATTATAGCGGAGGGAAGCGAGTTTGAACGTTTCCAGGGACAAATTGACGAACTTCACAAGCTGGATCCTAAAAATGAGTATATTCTTTTCAATAATGTTTTAATGAAAGTATTAAACAATCCTGTTGACGAAAAAAATATTGACGATATGCAGAAGCAGATTCAATCTCTTTATTATAAGACATTTACTAAAGAGACAGTAGATGTCCTCAATATGAAATTCCAATTCAAGGTTATCCAGGCTTCTGATTCGATTCAGAATGGCAGCCGTTTGAAAGCCGCTGCAATTGAAAGGATTAAGGAGATTGTTGATATTCGGGACGAGACTCCCGAGAATATTTTAAGATTAGCCGAAGTGTTCATGAACGAAAAAGACTACGTCTTTGCGTTGGAACTACTTGACGCACTTATTGTAAAAAACAACTTTAACGAGCAAATTGCTTTTAGTTGGCTCTCTCTTTGCAGTTTTTTCCCTGACAGGATGTTGACCCGCCAATTTGCAAAAGTATTAACGGCTGCCTATGAGTTGAACCCAAACAGGGCATGTCTTTTGTTTGATGGAAAACACTTCTCGTATCGTGTTTTTGAAAATCCCGATGTCAAGAAACTTTACTTTGAGAAGTGTAAGAAACAAATGATTTCGAACAACTGATTATCTGTCAACCATTGTTGTTACGTCTACTCCCATGAGCACGAAGCCCCATGATAAAGCTATAAGCGACACTTTGCGCCTGATGGTTTACCATCGCTATTTCAGAAGTAGCGGATTTTATAAATTTTTATTTAAGGCTATTTTGAAGTTGTTAGTGGCTGTTTTAATTATTGTTTTCGCTTTTGTTCTGATTCAGCGCTTCATTGTCACCGATTTAAAGGATCTTTTTTTTATACTAACTGACAGGGTGCCCGACTATTTAATTTGGATTATTTTTGCGGTCTCAGAATCATTCCTGGGACTAATTCCGCCGGATCTTTTTATTGTTTGGGGCCAACAGACAACTTATCCTATGTTAACAGTAACGTTGTTGTCAATAGTTAGTTATGCAGGAGGGTTCGTTTCATACGGAATAGGGAAACTAATTATGAAACATAAAGGCGTTAGCAATTACGTTCATCGAAAGTACGAAAAGGTTGCCCATTTTCTTCGCCGGTGGGGCGGCTTTTTTATACTCATAGCCGCCATGTTTCCTATTCCATATTCTATGGCTACAATGATGTCAGGAATGGTGGGGTACAGAATTGAAAGGCTTGCCGTATTTGGTCTTGCCAGAATTGTGCGTTTCTTTTTGTACGCGGTGGTTATTCTGGGAATAATGTAAAAATTGGCTACAACAGATTGTCCGGCTTTTTATAGGGCACAGAAAAAATCATATCCAGAATTTGTTTCAGGTTTTCGGCATCGACAAAGTCGAAAGCTCCGGCTATGTCACTATCAACGTCCAAAACGCCGAGGAGTTCGTGTTTTTCGTTAAACAAAGGGACAACAATCTCGCTTTGTGAACGACTGTCACAGGCAATGTGGCCAGGAAATGCATGAACATCGGGAACTACAACTATTTTGCGTTGATTGATGCCTTCCCAGCAAACACCGGTATCCTTCTTTAATTCCATGCAGGCAACAGGTCCTTGGTACATCTTAACGATCAGGCGATCATTTTGCAGAAAGTAGAAGCCAGTCCAGAAAAAATAGTCCATTTTATGGTGCAACACGGCAATTACTGTAGCCATGCGGGCTTCGGTGTTTTCACATTTCGTCAGCAGCTCGGCAAGCTGAGTTTTCAGGCGGTCGTAACGGCCTTGTTTTTTCGAGTGTTCCATTTGTTTGCAGTAAACCATATACAATCTTTTGTTGGCAAATATAACAAATTTGCTTGTATTTAGGTTAAATCTAATCCGATCAATAAGCAACGAACATTGCAAGACTTTTTTTCTTTTATTCCTATATCCAAGAGCTAAAAATAATATACCTTGGCCTGCAATCTTAGGGTTTCTTACATTGCTAAAACAAGAAATGATTTTATTAATGCTTATCCCATAAATTACCCAAATAATTCTTATCTTTGAAAAAAAATGA
>JBBISE010000036.1:0-24320 GCA_037441445.1 Salinivirgaceae bacterium | reverse complement strand
GAATTTTTCGGGCAAAACAGCCAAGGCTGTAAAACAAGATTTTCATATGTTTATAATTTTTCGGTTTACGGCCATATGGAACTTCATGCCGACTTTGATCATGCGCTTGTGTGTCGGAAAATCGTTTGTCGGCATGGGCGTTTCATGCGAAAGTGTTTTTGTTGACACTGTGCGCAGCCTATGCACATCCTATTGAAGAAAAAGTAATTGCTGAATATAAAGCGGATAAAGACCGTAAACACGGACAAAAGATCAATCGAACCAACGCACTGGCAATGACAATGGACACACTAATACCAATCTTTGTCCGGAAGAAATGTAAAGAGTCCTTGCATGCCTTTGATTTACTTGTTGGTAAAACACGAGAAATTATTAGACCTGGGCGAAATAATCCTAGAAAGGCAAAACCACAGAAGCAGTATTCAATGAACTACAAACGATTATAAAAAATCACTAACTAAACGACATTGATTTACAACCTATTATCTTGCCGGATATGCTAGGCAACGTGATATTGCTATTCCTGCAATAACGCAGTTTTTAACAACGGGTTTGAATTGGAACGATACAGTGTCCGTTCACTGTTGTCAATCAGCGATTTGTAGTGAATGTCGAGGTGAATGGCAAAGCCGCCTTCGAACGACACGTTCTCGCCAAAGTCGAATTGCACTTTTTGTTGCAGCAGGTTTTCGCAAAAGTTGCATGACCGTTGTATATAAGCCACGGTGATAAGGGAACAGGTGTACTTCATCCGTATTTTTTGTTTTTTAGTTTCAGCATTATCCAATTTTGATTAGCAGTTGTTTGTAGCCGGAGTTTTACTTGTCTGTTTTTTTCTTTACCGTCCTTTATTTCAAGTTTTTTAATGGTTTTCCATGCTTCCTGCAATTCGTGCAACGGAAAAAGAGCACAGCCAAGGCAGAAAAAAATTTTGGAACGGCCATCATCAACGTTTTCCAGCAAATCGTACAGGATAGCTATACGGATTTTTTGTTGCTCAACAAAGGTTTCAATTCCTTTGTTTTGGATAAAATGCAGATTATCAAATACTTTTTTGTGAGTGACAAATGAGTCGTATCCTTGCTTTTCGGCTTCGAAACGTTGGCAGGGAAAGTCGAGACATTCCGAACAGACTTCTTTTCCCTTTTTGGCCACGCAGCAAGTCAGGAACCCGCATGAAGGATGTTTGTCGGAGAAATTGTATCCTCCGCAACCCGGACAGGCCGAACAGCCCTTCGTGTGGAATCGGGGGCACAAACCACAATCGATTCCGCAGCAGCCTATTGTACTGAACTGTCTGTTACTGATGGACATGTTTTATGAAAAAAGGGAGAATGACAAAAATCTTGAAATTTTTATTCATTCGAGGTTTCTGAATTGCAAATAGCTTTTGCTTCTTCCTCGCGGTCAAATTCCACGTGCTTTTTTATTTTCTTTATTCCCAGCTTCCAAAGATTTACTACCACGTATATGAAGAACACCAATAAAAGTAACACTGACCATGGATTGGAACTGTCGGCAGACATATACATCAGGGAGAAATCGTACAGTCCATGAAACAGGATGGGCATGGCAAGACTTATACCATCATGGGTTGACGTTGGGTGACAGGGCCAAATTTTGCCAACGAGAAATAATATCCCATTAAAACCCCAAAAGATCCGTGTCCTGGAACCGAAAGCACGGCACGAATCAGGGCAACACCCATGCCCCTGTTCACCACGTACATGATATTTTCAACCAAGGCAAAACCTAACGAAACAAAAACAGCGTAAATAATGCCGTCGTAGTGTTCGTCAAACTCGCGACTTTTCCATACAATCCAATACAGAACCAGCCATTTGGAAATCTCTTCGGGAATGGCGGCCAGGAAAAAAGAATCGAAAAACGATTTGGCAAAAGGGTGGGAGAGATGTGTTCCTAAATCGTCAATCAGAGCCACCATGGCCAATGTCAGAACGATAGAAATAAACCCGCCAAAAAAGCATTTGGCTAAAAGTTTCGCTGGCTCCTTGTTGTTATCCTTACGGTAAATCAGGTACAGGAAAACCAGAACGGGGGTTATAGCGGCTAATATCAGTCACATAGGTTTTATTTTTTTGAAAATACTGCGGTACTAATGGAAATTTTTAACATGATTTCGCGCGATGGGCCGGGGTAAGGGTATAGCCCGCCATTGTAGGGTTGCACAAAGACTGGCTGTTGATTTAGAATATCGTGAATTGACAGAGTTGCAGAAATTCCTTTTAAGAAAATATTGTCATAAGTAATGGCCATGTTCCAAAGATATTTGGGGTCGAAGGCGGAAATTTGGGGAATACCATCCTCGTCAACATGGCTGTAGCCATATTCTTTCTCAGTAAAAGAAAGCGAAGTCCCTACTTGCAGGTTCTTCGTAATCTGGTATCCAGTGTTCAAAGCCAGTTTATGCTGCGGAAAACCCAGAACCACGTTCTTGCGGACGGGAATAGTATAGAGTTCAGGGATATTTCGCAGAGCCTGTGTGTAAAACGAATAATTGACACTGGCAAACCCTTTGGAAAAAAGCGATTTGAATTCGATTTCAAATCCAGTACTACCCGCTTTTTCGGCGTTTCTGTATCCCCAGTCCACTCCGCGTTCGTCGCCGCCATTGTCGAAATAGTTGATGCTGCTGTTGACTTGTATGTCGTAAATATTGACGGTGGCAAATAAAAAGTCATTAATGCGATAGCCAATTTCTATTTCAGTGACAAAACTTTTTTCAGGATCGATATTGGTTGCCAACTCAATGTTCCCAATGGTTGGGGCACGAAAAGCACCGCTAAACAGGGTTTTTATGTGAAATTTATTAAAAACACCGGTAATCCCAATGCGTGGGGCGGTGGCCCATCCGTATATGCTGTTGTTTTCGGTGCGAAATCCGGCTATCAGGTTTATTTTGTTTAGTTTTACGGTTCCTTCGGCAAACAAAGCGTGGTTGTTTATTTGCAACTTTGCTGAGTTGTTGGAGTAAAAATACCCTGAATCGGAAATACACTGCCCGTTATCGCTATAGGTTTCAAAACCGGTTGCCAGAAAAATTTTATCATTTACCTTGTAACTTGCCATTGCCGATCCTGCATAGCGGTTAACAAAAAAGTTACGCCAGTATCCCGTTTCATAATAGGAACGGTTGTATTTGTAATTAAATGAGGGTGTTAGTGTTAGTTTTTCAGTGGCCTTGATTTCGTATTTCAACTCGCCCAAAATGCTTCGGAATTCATTGAATGCTTGTAGATTCCCGGTGAAATCATCTTCAAAAAAAGTATATTTGGTTTTGTAATCATCGAAAATTAAACGAGCGGAAAAGTTTTTATTTCTAACACCAACATTGTGATGCTGTGATTTTATTTCCGAGCCACCTTTTGCCATATCAACCTGGTTTTCCAGAGCATCAATGGATTCAGTAAACATCTGATCGGTTCTGTTCGCTTCACCTAAAAACGCCTTGGCTGTGATTTCCCAATTACTTACTTTCGTACCTGTATTCAGGTTTAAATTATATCGGTCTTTTTCCAACATCATTTTCCCGACATTTCCCGAAAATTCAGCGAAATCAATGTCTTTTTCTGTTTTTGTAATAACATTTATTACTCCAAGTTCAGCATTCCCTCCGTACATGGCTGAGCCTGGTCCACGGATAATTTCTATACGCTTGATTTGATCGACCGGAAAGTGGTTTCCAAAGGGTATATTACTGTAAACCAGTTCATTCATTTGCTGTCCGTCAATCAGCAACAGAATTTTCCCCTCGTGTACCCAGTTCCCTCTTAAGCCAACGCCAACAACGCCTTGCACGTCATAACCAAAATCGAATCCGGGAACAAGTCTCAGGATATCAATAAAATCGCGTACTCCGGAAAGGCGAATTTCCTCTTTGGTGATGACCGAAATAATTCCTGGTGTTTCACGAGGCGTAAAGGTCATTTTTGATGCTACGTTGGTTTTCATTTCCAACAGTTCGTCAATGGAAATACCCAGCTTTTTGGCTAAAATCATGAGGTTTTCGAAGCTCATGTTCAACAATTCATCAAGGCTGAGTTGGTTTATCTCCTCCCGGTTCATTTGTTGATAGCGGGACTTTTCGTCCTGGGCAAAAGAAATGGTTGTAAGGACTATAAAAATGAGCAATAAAAGGAATTGTTTCTTCACGGGAAGGTTGTGGTTAAGGATAAGCTTGTTTCATTAATCATTTTCAAAAGTAAAACAAAATTTGATTGGAAACGCAACCCATAAAAGAAATCTTTTACCTACGGTTGGTACTGCGGTTTTAACAAGGGTATTGTAGGGTACTAATTGAAAAAAAAACCACCCTCCTTTACTCAGGAGAGTGGTTTTAGGATTAAGCATTAGGATTATTATGCTTCGTGTCCGTATTCTTTCAGGATTTCGCGTACCTGGTCAGGAGAAACACGTCCATAGGTTTTTTCTCCAACCAACACCACAGGGGCAAGACCACAAGCACCAACGCAACGGAGGCAGTTGAGTGAGAATTTTCCGTCGGCAGATGTTTCACCTACGTCTAATTTAAGTATGCGTTTGAATTCGTCCAATACTTTGTCGGCTCCACGAACATAACATGCCGTACCTGTACATACAGATATTGGGTTTTGTCCGCGTGGAATCATGGTAAAGAATGAATAAAATGTTACAACGCCATATACTTTAGCTACCGGTACATTCAGTTCGCGGGCTACCACTTCCTGAACTTCAGCGGGAAGATATCCGAAAATACTTTGTGCACGATGGAGCACGTTGATCAACTCGCCGGCATTGTTATTAAACTCGCGGCATACTGCTACCAGTTGTTCAACTTCTGCGCGTTTCAGCGCAACTCTTGATTCAGCCATATCGTTAATTTGTTAAATCAGGTTCTGAAATTATTCTTTTGTTTTAATTTTCGGAGCTTTGTCCATATAGTGCGTATGCAACAGATGATGTGCTTTATGACTCATGGGTTTGCCAAGGAATTTCTCGTATAGTTCCACAATCATTGGGTTTTCGTGTGACTTACGGATGGGTTTTCCGGCGTCTTCCCTGTACAGTGCAGCTGCACGTTTGGTCAAGATTTCCGAATTTCCATGATGCAATGGTTGTCCACCACCACCAATACATCCACCCGGACAGGCCATAATTTCAATGGCATGGAACTGTGATTTGCCGGCGCGGATTTCTTCAAGCAGTTTGCGTGCATTTCCAAGTCCGTGGGCAATACCAATTTTCAGTTCAAAACCGTCAATATCAACGCTGGCAGCACGGATGCCTTCCATACCGCGAAGTTGCTCGAAATCGACTTTGGCCAGTTTTTTACCGGTGTAGATTTCATAGGCTGTACGGCATGCGGCTTCAATTACACCACCGGTTGTACCAAAAATCACGGAGGCACCCGTTGATTCGCCCAGTGGGTTGTCGAAATCTTCGTCAGGCATGTTGTTCAAATCCATGTTGGCTTCCTTAATCAGGTGCGCCAATTCGCGTGTCGAGATTGAATAATCAACATCGGGGTTGTTGTCGGTTTTAAACTCATTGCGCTGACATTCGTATTTCTTGGCCAAACAAGGCATAATTGATACCACGATCATGTCTTCGCGCTTGACATTGATTTTGTCTGCGAAATAGGTTTTGGCAATAGCTCCAAACATCTGCTGTGGTGAACGGGCTGATGATGGTATGTCAATCATGTCGGGGAATTGCTGTTCGAAAAAGTTAACCCAGCCTGGACAGCATGAGGTCAAAATTGGCAGTTTTGTAGGTTCGCCTTTCAGGTGTTTGCTCAAACGATCCAGAACTTCTGTTCCTTCTTCCATAATAGTAAGGTCGGCAGCAAAATCGGTGTCGAAAACATAGTCGAACCCTAAACGGCGCAAAGCTGCAACCATTTTTCCTGTAACCAATGTTCCTGCAGGAAACCCAAATTCTTCACCCAAAGCAGCACGAACAGCGGGAGCTGTCTGAACAACTACGGTTTTCTTTGGATCGGCCAACGCACGAATAAGTTGCGGAGTATGGTCAACCTCAGTTAATGCACCCGTAGGACAAACGGCCACGCACTGTCCACAGTAGGTACAAGTTGATTTTTCCAAATCCATTTCAAAAGCCGGAGCTACAACCGACATAAACCCACGGTTAACGGCGCTCAAGGCACCCACGGTCTGTACATCGTTACACATGGTTTCGCAGCGACGGCACATTACGCACTTGTCTAGGTCGCGGATAATGGATGGAGAGTAGTCCACCTTGTAGGTTGACATTTCTGAAATCTCCTCGTTGTGGATTTTCCGAACACCCATTTTAATGGCCAACTCCTGCAATTCGCAATGGCCTGATTTTGGGCAAACCAAACAGTCTTTTGGGTGGTCAGAAAGAATAAATTCGAGAACCGTGCGGCGTGCATTCAAAACGCGCATGGTGTTTGTGCGGACTACCATTCCTTCAGTAACGTCTGTCGAGCATGATGGAGCCAGATTGCGGCGTCCTTCTACTTCAACAACACAAATACGGCAGCCTGCGGGCTTGTTTTCAATGCCCATATGTTCAAGGTTCATGTAGCACAAAACCGGAATGTCAATGCCCAATTTACGTGCAGCCTTGTAGATTGTTGTTCCCACGGGAACTTCAACCTGTTTGTTATCTATGGTAAGTTTTACAAATTGCATTGTCAATTTCCTCCCTATTGAATGAATATTGCATTAAATTTACATTTCTCGATACAAGCGCCACACTTGATACACAAAGCCGGATCGATAGTGTGAACTCCTTTGCGTTCTCCCGAGATAGCTCCAACCGGACATACGCGGGCGCAAGCAGTACAACCAACGCAGTTGTCGGCATTGACAACGTACATCATCAGATCCTTGCAAACTCCGGCACGGCATTTCTTGTCATCAACATGCTCAATATACTCGTCCCAGAAGTTGTCCAAGGTCGATAAAACGGGGTTTGGCGATGTTTGTCCCAATCCGCAAAGAGCAGTGTCCTTAATAACACGACTCATGTTTTGCAGCAGTTCCAAATCTTCGCGTGTACCGTTTCCTTTGCATATTTTTTCAAGGGTTTCGTGCAGACGTTTGTTACCAACACGGCAAGGAGCACATTTACCACACGATTCTTCAACAGTGAATTCAAGGTAGAATTTGGCAACCGATACCATACAGTCATCTTCGTCCATAACAATCATACCTCCTGAACCCATCATTGAGCCGGCAGCAATAAGCGTGTCGAATTCAATTGGTGTGTCAAGGTGTTTTTCAGTTAAACAACCTCCTGAAGGACCACCGGTTTGTACGGCCTTGAATTTTTTGCCATCCTTGATTCCACCACCAATTTCGAAAATAACTTCGCGGAGTGTAATTCCCATGGGAACTTCAATCAAACCTACGTTGTTGATTTTTCCGGCAAGGGCAAATACTTTGGTTCCGGCCGATTTCTCCGTTCCAATAGACTTATACCAGGCTCCACCTTTTAAAATGATTACTGGAATGTTGGCAAATGTCTCAACGTTGTTAACGTTTGTTGGTTTGCCCCAGTAACCCGATTCAGCAGGGAATGGTGGTTTTACAGTGGGTTCGCCACGCTCGCCTTCCATGGAATGGATAAGGGCAGTTTCTTCACCGCAAACAAAAGCTCCGGCACCGTAACGCAATTCTATATCGAAATCAAATTTTGATTCCAAAATTCCTTTACCCAACAAGCCATATTCGCGTGCCTGAGCAATGGCTATTTGTAAACGCTTGATTGCCAGTGGGTATTCGGCGCGAATGTAAATCAGACCTTTTGTGGCTCCAATGGCGTATCCACAAATGGCCATTGCCTCAATTACGGAGTGCGGGTCGCCTTCCAAAATGGAACGGTCCATGAATGCTCCCGGGTCGCCCTCGTCGGCATTACAAACGACATATTTTTGGTCAGCCTGGTTTTTGCTGGCAAATTCCCATTTCAAACCTGTTGGGAAACCACCGCCTCCACGACCGCGTAAACCGGAATCTTTGATAATTTTAATAACGTCCTGAGGTGTCATTGTTGACAAACAACGGCCAAGGGCTTCGTAACCTTCACGGCCAACGTATTCTTCAATGTTTTCCGGATCAATAAAACCGCAATTTCTAAGCGCAATACGAATTTGCTTACGATAAAATCCCATGTGTTTCGAGTCGCTCACTTTTTCGCGCTTATCTGGGTCAACATAGAGTAAACGTTGCACCTTACGACCTTTGATAACGTGTTCGGCCACAATTTCTTTCGCATCGGCAGGCTTAACCTGGACGTAGAAAGTATTATCAGGCATGATTTTAACAATAGGCCCTTTTTCGCAGAAACCAAAGCAACCGGTTTCGATTACCTGAACTGTCTCACTCAGGTTATTTTCTTCAATCTCCTTTTTCAGGTTTGCAGTGATTGAAAGGCCTTCGGCTGCCCGGCACCCTGTACCGCCGCAGACCAAAATGTGCATTGAGTATTTTGCCATTTTCAGTTCCCTCCGTTATTTGTTGTCAATTGTGTCGTAGTTTTCAGGCAGGATGCCTTCAACCAATTCCCCGTTCTTGATGTATGCCTCAATGATTTGGTCTGCTTTTTTTACATTCACATTACCAAAAACAATGGGTTTTTGTCCAGGAAGGGTTACTTCAATGGTGGGTTCTGCAAAACTGTAACCCATGTCACCTGTTTGCGTTACTACACCCTCGATGCTTCTTTTTTCAAGCTCTTCAACAAAAAAGTTGAAAACCTCTTTAGCGCCTGATGCAATGCCACTGGTACCCATTCCTACTTTCACCTGAACCAAGTTTTCATAGTTGTCGCCTTTTGCACGAAGGTTTACCTTTGATTGCAGGTCTTCCTTCATTTTGCGTAAATCAGCCAACGATTTTACTTTAGCCATTTTCGTTTGTTTTTTTATTGGTTTGAATTACTGAGTGTTAATTATGTCTTGGATGTTTTCCTCAAACATCTCTTTTAAATACTTGACAATCTGTGGATTATTTATTGACACACCTTCTAAAGCCTCTTTTATTTCCCGCGTGTCAAAAGTAATGGTTTTGTTTTGAATTTTAAGCGTGCAAAGGAAATCAATTTTTGGGTTTCCGGTAATGAGAATTGTCATAACTCCGGCAATGTCGCCCAATGGAGGTCTGTCGATGTTATTATGTTGAAAAACAGCCTTTAATGTTGTTCCCTTTCCCTCTATGGATTCAATGGCTAAATATCCTCCAGTCTGTTCGGCATTTTGTTTTAGTAATGGTACTCCCATACCGACTTTCCGTGTTGTGCGTGTTGTGTAAAACGGATCAGTTACTTTTTCGACAATTTCCGGGGACATTCCTTTTCCGTTGTCTTTGATTATCAGTGTAAACGTGTTTTCAACGGGCTGTTCGTCCACCACAATTTCTACTAGTGTAGCCCTAGCACTGACAGAATTATTTGCAACGTCTAGAATATGTAAGGCGATGTCCTTCATCGTTGTTTTGTAAATATGTTTAATAACACGTTTTTTTTAAGCTACTTTAAGTTGATTCCCAGTTTCCTGGATACTTCTTCCAGCCTGACTTTTCAGGGCTAAAACAATTTCTTCTAAAGTGGGTTTTTCTATTTGGTACATTGTGTAAGCGTCGCCAATGTTTTCAACAAAATGGGCGTCTGAACTTTGTGTGAACACAAACCGACTATAACGTGGATATTGCCTTCCGAATAGCTCAGGCGATGTATGTCTTGAAAGTTCCAAGGCATTAAATTGTAAATCGGGTGGAATGAACCCCAATTGGCTGATTATTGAATATTTAGGTCTGTCAACATGCGCTGGAATGAATACCCCACCAATCTCATGTACTCTTTTTTCAATGTCATCAATGGAAACATCAAGGGCGTTTATTAAAAGGCTTTCTATTTCGTCCACAATCATATCCTCTCTGTCAACCACCAACTGATAACCAAATTTTTCCGGGTTATTTTGCATAAAGGGCAGGTGCTGTTCCAGGTATTTCTGGAATTGAGCAACTTGCTCATAATTATGAAAATAGGCTAAACAATGGGCTTCTTCGCGCGTGGTGATTTCGACCCCCGGAATTACGGTAATTCCTTTTTCCTGAGCTACTTCGTCAATTACTCTGCACATGCGGGTGGAATTGTGGTCGGTTATAGCCAAAATGTGTATGTTGTGCTTTAAAGCCGCCTTTACAATGTTTCGAGGGTTCATCGACAAATCGCCGCAAGGCGAAAGTACGGTGTGGATGTGCATATCGGCTTTAAACAAAGGCATTTATTTGAGTAGGTTATAAAGTTTTCCGGTTATTTCAAACGTGGATTCTTCGGTGCCCAGTACAGGAATTTGCTCGGCTTCGGCTTGCTGCGCCATGTCAGCGTCGGGTTTAAATCCTTGAACCAGGATAATGGCAGCCAACTCTTTGAGAGAAGCTATGGCCATAACATTTTTGTGTGTTTGCAGGGTAATCCAAACCTGTCCTTCCTGTGAGTGTCCCATCACATCGCTCAAAAGATCAGAGACATAACCCCCGCTAATTTCGCGGTTTAATCCGGCACTTCCGGATAAAACATTGAGGTTTAATTTGTTAACTATTTCAATTACTTCCATGTTTTATAGATTTAAGGGTTCTTGGTTTTCGAGTTTCGCTCCGCGCTTTGTGCAATCTTTATCAAGACAATTTTCTCCCCATATTTTTCTGATAATTTGAACTGAACGTTGCTGTCCCAGTGAGCCTGTGTTTTGCATTTGGGTGCGCACAAAAATGCAATCAGACAATTGTGCCTGACGTTGAACAATGTCTTCCGACAATGCTTGACACGTGGGCGCTCCGCATACTCCACAGTCAATGCCCGGAAGGTAACACATTAGTCTGCGGGTTTTTTCAAGTTTTGTCAGGGCTTTGTTGGTATCTTCATCCATTATTAACATGGAGCGGGGCTGAATATCAGCAATTACACAGCGATCTTTCAAGTATTTTTCGTATGACATCAACGGATTTTCTACTGCATTACAAAGCAGATATTCTTTCTGTTTTTTTGCCCTTTTTTTCAATCGTTCTACCGTCAAGAATCTGTTGCTGACATTCAGGATTCCGCCAGCACAACTCTCATCGCAGGCTCGCATCTCTACAAAATCCACGTTGGTGATTTCGTCGTTCTCTAGTTTTTCCAGAAATTCAATGACATTGTGCACCTCATCTATGGCCAGGCACCGGCCTTCGAACCTGTCCACTTCGCCATTGGTAAGCGACCAACGTATGCTGTAATGGCGTAATGTTGGCTCCTTTATATTGCTGGTATTTATAGACTTGTTGTTCTTCAGAATTCGTAGAATCCGGTTATAAATAAAGTCAAGGTTTATTACCCCGTCAACCGATGAATGATCTTCTCCCACAGGGCTTTTTACAGCGGCAATTTTGGCTGCACACGGAGTTATGTAAAAAATTCCGATGTCCTTTGGATCAATCCCTTGATCTTCCAGCTTTTTTCGGTAATAAATTGCAGCTACATCCAACGGTGGTTTTCGTTTTATAATGTGCTGTACCAATGAGGGAAACTTAACCTGGATAAGCCTGATAATTGCTGGACAAAACGATGAAATCATCGGTTTAATATGGCCGTTCTCTTCCATGTACGCTTTTATTTCGTCAACCAAAAAGTCGGCGCCATGTTCAACCTCAAATACATCTGTAAAACCAAGCTCATGTAAACAAGCAATAATTTGTTTTGTATCGGTATCAGGATCAAACTGTCCTGTCAAAGTACTGGGATATAGAACAACTCTATGTTTAAAATTGAAAATCGTCTGAAAGTCGTCTTGCTCAACCCGAATTGCCTTCACCGGACAGGCATTGAAACACATACCGCAATCAATGCATTTATGCTCGTAAATTATTGCCTTCCCATCGCGCACACGAATGGCTGCAGTTGGGCACACTGTCATGCAATGTGTGCAACCATAACACAAGTCGGTGTTTACTTTCAGGGCGTGATGGAAGACATGTTCTGTCATACGGCCTTGTCGTTCAAATAGTTAATAAATTTCAGGGTTGTTCCCTTACCAACTACAGATTCAATATTTAATTGATCAGTATTTTTTTTAATGTTGGGTAAGCCCATTCCAGCTCCGAAACCCATTTCGCGTACAGCCGGACTGGCGGTCGAATATCCTTCAACCATTGCTTGCTCTATGTTCTCGATTCCAGGCCCCTTGTCAGTTATGGTAACATCAATTTGCTCAGGTGTAATATTTACCCATACTTTACCGGCGTAGGCATGGGCACAGACGTTTACTTCAGCCTCATAGAGAGCAACAACCACTCTTTTAATGATTCGTGTATCGACGTTAATTTGCTTCAATACTTTTTTAATTTCGCTTGAGGCAAACCCCGCATTGGCAAAATCGCCGCCCATGATTTTATACTCAAATTGCATGTGGCTTAATATAAGGATTTTAGTCCTGAGTTATATAAAATACCGGAAGTTTTGAACATGGTGTAATTGCATTCAATCAACGTTAATTTATTTTCAATTGCCAATTGAATCATTTCATCGGTGGCCTTTTTTCCTCGTGCAATCACAATACAGGAAATATCTGACATTTCAGCTGTTCGAATGGCTTGAAGGTTTGCCAGCCCTGTAATAAGGATAAGTTGTTCGGAATCAACAGTTAACACATCGCTCATCAGGTCAGAGGCGAATGCATATTGATAATCCGTCAGTTCGCCTCCTTCACCGGTAATTATCCGTGCGTTTAGGATTTTGGCAATTTCTTTATGGTTCATACTGGTAAAAAATCAGACCTACGTTGTTTTGGTGGCCTTTTTAAGGATGCCACAGCAAAGATACTTTACATTTGCCAATTTTTCAGCGAAGATTATGCCATGTTAACTAATTCATATTCAGTTTAAATAAGGTGTTTTAGTGGTAGTATGAAATGAAATTCAGATGCAGGTGAAATAATTCACCTACAGGGAATATTCTTCTTTAGACGAAAAATATATAATGTACTGTAAAATAATTAATAAACCATTAATAAAAATGCAAAATAGCGAATTTGTCATTTGATTTATCAGTGAATTACTTTACTATTGATTGCTATTTATTATCAAAAATTGATTATTCCAATCGTAAAAAAAACAGTTTTCAAAAACCGTAATTCCTTAAAAAGTGTTATATTTAAAACGGTGAAACAACAGAAATAACTACACCTAAATTAAAATCCCTATGGCACAAACAAAAGCAACAATTGGAATCCTCACTGGTGGTGGTGATGTTCCCGGTCTGAACCCCGCAATCAGGGCGGTTACCATTCGGGCTATCCGCGAAGGTTACAACGTTATTGGCCTGCGAAGAGGCTGGCAGGGCATTTTGGAGCTTATTCGAGACAAAAAGGCCGATAACTCGAGCAATTATGTTCATTTGACGGAAGAGGTTGTGAATAGAGCTGGACGGACTGGTGGTACGTTCTTACATACCTCGCGCACAAGGCCCAGTCACGTTCCAAAAGCTGATGTGCCCGATTTGTACAAAGATAAATACAATCAGGATATAAACGATTTGACACCTGAAGTGCTAAAAAACCTCGAATTTCTTGGTATCGAGTATCTTATACCCATTGGCGGTGATGATACCTTGAGCTATGGCGTGCGCTTGTTTCAGGAAGGGGTAAAGGTTATTGCCATCCCCAAAACCATGGACAACGATGTTCCCGGAACCGACTATTGCATTGGATTCAGCACTTGTGTCACTCGCACCATTAATATGATTAACACACTGCGCACTTCAGCCGGATCGCACGAACGGGTGATGGTTGTGGAGGTTTTTGGCCGTTATGCCGGATTTACTGCCATGTTGCCCACCATGGCCGGTGCTGCAAACCGGTGTGTGATTCCCGAACACAAATTTAATATTGAGCGACTTACCGAACTTTTGATTGAAGATAGATTGAAAAATCCCAGCCGCTATTCTGTAGTCCTTGTTTCTGAAGGAGCTATGTTCGAAGGCCGAAACGAGATGATTTTCAAAGATGCCGAAAAAGACCAATATGGTCATGCCAAGCTGGGTGGCATTGGCGATGCCGTTTCGGCTAAAATTAAAGAGTTATCAGCCAATTATTTAGGCGGTTCAAAAGTTGGCCTTATTACTCAAAACTTAGGTTATCTTGTCCGCGGTGGTGACCCCGATGCCATTGACTCTATTGTACCGATGGCATACGGCAACCTGGCACTGGATCTGATTATCAAAAAATTTCATGGTCGTTTGGTTGTGCTTCGCAATGGCCGTTACGACAATGCTCCCATTGACGTGGTTACTTCATATAAGAAATTGGTGAATGTAAACAAATACTATGAAATTGATCGTTTGCGCCCCAAATACAAAAATTTCGAATTCCAGCCGTTGTTTTTCATGACGGGCGATCAATAAAATCGATTGTAGAGATGCGATTAATCGCGTCTCTACAATTAATTTGTACAGACGTAGCATTGCTACGTCTCTATCACAGATTACCACACATTTACCTCAGGCTCCAATTTTATCCCGAACGTTTGATTGACCTTAGCAATGATTTCCATTGCCAAATCCAGAATATCTTTTCCTGTGGCCGTTCCATGGTTTACCAATACCAACGGTTGATTTTTATATACACCGGCACCCGAAGGAGCAGTATAACCCTTGAAGCCACATTGCTCGATGAGCCAGGCTGCGGCAAATTTAATTTCATTGTCGGGGGCTTCCCAATGGGGGATATTGGGGAATTTTTCGATTAGGGGTCGCGCTTTTGTTTTGTTAACCAGAGGATTTTTAAAGAAACTGCCCGCATTTCCAATCTGCTTAGGATCAGGCAATTTGCTTTGGCGTATTTCTATTACTTTTTGCCTTACAGCTTTGGGTGTTGCTTCCTTTTGGTCTGAGAATAAATCGCCGATAGCCTTGTAGTTTAGATTAACAGTAGGGTGTAACGGAAACCGGAAAATAACCGCTGTAATAAGCAAATGTCTGTTTTCGGGCAGTTTAAAAATACTGTTCCTGTATCCAAACCGACATTCAATGTGCGCTATGGTTTTATGCTCAGACGTTTGCAAATCAATAACTTCAACCTCCTTGATAAACTGCTCAATCTCAACACCATAGGCTCCAATGTTTTGTACCGGCGATGCTCCAACGCTTCCCGGAATTAGCGACAGGTTTTCCAATCCATACCAACCTTGGTTTAGCGTATATTCGACAAACCAATCCCATTCTATTCCGGCTCCCGCACGTATAATTACCTCACTCTCTGTTTTTTGTAGAATATCAATCTGTTTGTTAGTGGGGTGAATTGTCACACCGGCAACCGTTTCATTCAGAAGAATATTGTTGCCTGCACCTAGGATTTTAAATGATTCGAATTTTGGCAACTCATTGGCAATAAATTCCTTAATTTCACTGATATGCTCAAATTCATAAAAGTATTCGGCAGTAGAATCAATGTTAAACGAGTTTAATTTTTTGAGTGAAAAGAGTGTATGTAGTTTATTCATAGTTATCGGTGTTTTTTTGGGCTATTGGTATGTGGCCGTTGGTTCAATTGTTTCAGGATTTCGGTTTTGCGGTTTTTGCGCAGAAAGCTCTCTATTTCGTTGCGTTTTTCTCGGTCGCGGACAAAGAAGAAGCTTTTCTGTACCCGTTTCTCATCCATGTCGTGGGCTGCAAAAATTTCCTGTCCTGTGTAAGGGTCAATGCCGGAATAGAACATCACGCTGGACAATGTCATCGGGGTGGGAGTGAAGTCCTGGATTTGCTCGGTAATGGTATTGTCCTTGATTGTTGTTTCGAGTAAATGCAACATATCCTGTATGGTACAACCCGGGTGACTTGATATGAAATAGGGGATGATTTGCTGATTTTGACCATTTTTCCGGTTCTCATCGTGGAAAAAACGGTTGAAATCCTGGTACAGCAAATACGATGGTTTGCGCATGGCTTTCAGTATATTGGGTTGAGTGTGCTCCGGTGCTACTTTTAAGCGGCCACTCACATGATTTCTTATCAGGTTGCGGGCGTATTCCAATCCATCAACTGTCATAGTTTTGCCGGAATAAAACATATCGTACCGTATTCCGCTGCCAATAAAAACCTTTTTTATTCCATTAACAGTCAATGCTTTTTTATATAAATTGGTCAACGGGGAATGGTCATGGTTCAGATTTTTACAAATTGACGGAAAAACACAAGAAGGACGTTGACACTGTCTGCACATTTCTGCGTCTTTTCCCTGCATTTGGTACATGTTGGCCGATGGGCCGCCCAAATCGCTTACATTTCCCTTAAAATCAGGCATTTCTGTTATTGCCTTCAGCTCCTTTATTATTGACTTTTCGGAACGGCTGCTGATGAATTTTCCCTGATGGGCCGAAATGGCGCAAAACGAACACCCTCCAAAGCAACCCCGATGAATGGTAACCGAATGGCGAATCATCTCGTAGGCAGGAATAGTGCCCCTTTTGTTGTATTTTGGGTGCGGTAGCCGCGTAAAAGGCAAATCATAATATTTGTCCAATTCGCCAGACGAAAGGGTGGGATAGGGCGGATTAACCACAATTTCGAATTCACTAAATTCCTGAATCAGCGTTTGTGCCTCAATTTTATTCGATTCGGTTTCAATTATTTTAAAGTTCTGAGCATAAGCCTGTTTGTCCGAAAGACAGGTTTCGTGCGACGATAAATATTTGCCATTGCTTTCCGCTTTTTCTTTGTCCTGTTTTTTCTGACGCACAAATCCAACCTGCGGCAATGTCCGAATTTCCTGAATTCCTTTTCCTTCGAGGAACAGTTTGCAAATATCGTCAATGGCTCTTTCTCCCATGCCATAAACCAAAATATCGGCCTTGGAACTGACCAGTATGGAAGGCAAGAGTTTATCCTGCCAATAGTCGTAGTGTGTGAAACGGCGTTGACTGGCTTCAATTCCGCCAATTATCACAGGAATTTCGGGGTATAGATTTTTCAGAATCTGCGAATACATGTTTGTGGCGTAATCGGGACGAAAGCCAGCTTTTCCGTCGGGCGAATAGGCATCGTCGGAGCGGAGGCGTTTATGCGCAGTATAGTGGTTTACCATGGAATCCATGCAGCCCGCCGTAACGGCGAAAAAGTATTTTGGCTTGCCAAATTTTTTAAAATCACGCAAATCGTCCTGCCAGTTTGGTTGAGGTACAATGGCCACTTTCATTCCGGCCATTTCCATAACCCTGGCTATCATGGCGGTGCCAAACGATGGATGATCGACATACGCATCCCCGCTAAAGAACAGCACATCGGGCTGATCCCAGCCATGTTGCTGCATTTCTTTAACCGTGGTGGGAAGCCATTTGGTAATTGGCAGAAGAGAATTCATACATAGAATGTTTTTGGTTGCGCTCTTCAAAAACCGAACCGTAGCTGCAAAGGTAGGAAAGGTTTGGGAATGAAAGAGCGAGCGCATTTTATTTTTTCTAAAATCTCTGTTTTCGACCAGTGTGGATGGTATGAAGCACTAAGAACAAATTAAAATCAGGTCAACATTATTTCGGAAATTATTGTTAGTTTTGTAAGGTATGAGAGAAATGTAACATGCAAATATTTTTTTGATTCTGCTTGTGGCACTATTAAACAGTGAATCGGTTAATCATTCTTTTTATTCTATGAGAATTGAAACGGAATATTATCAGCGGTGCATAAAAACCTTAGAAAAGGCTCATGCGCTGCTTTTGAAAGCAAATCCGGATGACATTGAATACGATATGTACAGATCGGCTTGTGTTAAAGAATTTGAACTTATTTTAGAGCAAAGTGGAAAATTGTTAAGAAAGGTTCTTAAACCTTATTATCATTCTCCCAAGGCGGTTGACCAGTTGTATTTTAAAGATGTTTTCCGGCAGGCTGTGCTCCGAAATATTATGGATGCCGATTTATGTGAACGTTTTTTTGAGTATCGTGATAACCGCAACAATACTGCACATGATTATGGTGAAAATTTTGCCGACGAGACTCTTGTTTTATTACCAACCTTTATTTCGGATGCTGGTATATTAGCCCAAATAATTGAAAAACAAAATCATGTTATTAAGGAATAAAGATAAGGAACGGCTTTTGGCCATTTTTTCGACCGTTGATTTTCCAATCGAGGTATGGGCTTATGGAAGTCGTGTAACCGGTAACGCACACGATGGAAGTGACCTCGATCTGGCAGTACGTTCACATAATTTGCTTCCTTTACCCAAAAAAATCATTCACAGTATAAAGGAAAAAATTAAATATAGCAATATCCCCATAGTTGTGGAGGTATTCGATTGGGCTCGTTTGCCCCAGAGTTTTCAGCATAACATTGAGGCTCATCACGAGGAACTTTTTAGCAATTTTGTTTCTGCCGCACATGAGGATAGAGCAAGATATGAACATCATGCTGAAAAAGATAAAGATGACCTTGCGAAATAATTCAATCGTCAAATCATTCAACCTATCATCAATTTACCAACAAGGATTAACTTTTTTGATTCCCGATGTTCTGATGCAGGGATCGCGTTACTGACCATTCAACCACTTAATCAACTATCCTTGCACTTGCACAGGAGCCGCCTTAGCTGCCGGATCGATACTCAAATATTCAGCAATCAGGAACTTGAGTGTTGAAGCGTCAATGTCAATAAATTCTTGTCCGGGCTTGAAAACACTTATGTTTCCGGTTTCCTCGGAGACAACCACAACCAAAACATTGGCCATTTCAGTGACACCAATGGCAGCGCGGTGTCGCATGCCCATGCTGGCGGGTACGTTTGTCGATTTGGTAATAGGCAATATGCAGCGAGCGGCAACCACTTTCGAATCGCGGATAATGACCGCTCCGTCGTGTAACGGGCTGTTTTTGAAAAAGATATTCTCAATCAAACGGGATGAAAGGTCGGCGTTGATTAAGTCACCGCTTTGCACAATAGAGTGTAGTTGTCCGTGTGTAGTAATGACCATTAAAGCCCCCGTTTTTGTGGCCGACATGTTTGAACAGGCAAAAGCAATGGATTCTATGTGATCGTATCTGAGTTTCATGGCGGGCTTGTTCAAAAGCGTATCGAAGGAGAAACTGCGGTTGAAAAATTCGCGGGTACCAAGCATTAAAAGGAACCGGCGAATTTCTTGCTGAAAAACAACTATCAGGGCAATTACCCCCACACCCATGAACTGGCTGATAATGGTGTTTAACAAATCCATTTTAAATGCTCCTACCAATTGCCAGAATACGTAAATCAGGAATACCCCAATGAAAATGTTGATGGCAATGGTTCCTCTGATAAGCAGATAAACCTGATAGAGAAGAATAGCGACGACCAGAATGTCAATAATATCGAATATACCTATGGTAATGAACAGGTTAATCATCTATTTCGAGTTTAATGTTTTTTGAACAAGTTTTATTGTTTCTACAGCCTCTTTAACGTCGTGGACCCTTAGAATGTGTACTCCTTTCATGATAGCAAGGGTGTTTAAAACAGATGTACCGTTAAGACTTTCATCGGGTTCTGTTTTTAAGTATTTGTATATCAACGATTTTCTGGAAAGTCCGATTAAAATTGGAAGTCCAAGCATGTGCAGCATCTCAAGCCGGTTTAGTATTTCGTAATTTTGATCTACTGTTTTGGAAAAGCCAATTCCCGGATCGATAATCAAATCGGCAATTCCTGCCTTTGCACATTCTTGATTGAGCGCACCAAAATAGCGTGTCAGTTCAAACATCAGGTTGTCGTAATGCGTTAAATCCTGCATTGTTGCAGGAACGCCCCGCATGTGCATTCCAATGTAACCGACGCCCAGTTTTCCAACCATAGTAATCATGGTTGAATCCAGTTGGCCACCCGAAATATCATTGACAAAATCAATACCGTACTTTTCAACGGCCCGTTGGGCAATTTCGGCACGGAAAGTATCAACCGATATAGCCGTGAAAGGGGCATGTTCTGAAGCATATTTTAAAGCGGGTTCAATTCTGCTCCATTCTTCTTCAAGCGAAATCATTTCAGCACCGGGGCGCGATGACATACCACCAATGTCCAGAATATCAGCACCATGTTTAATGGCTGTTTCCATGGTTTCAAACAAATGTTTTTCCGATAAAGAGCGGCTTCCGGAATAGAATGAATCGGGCGTGGCATTTATAATGGCCATTACCAAAGGGCGATCCCATTCACGTATTTCACTTTTAATTTTCAACTTCAGAGGTTGCATCGTTTATATGTTCAGAATCAATATTTAAGGAATAAAAACGGCCTTGAAAGTCTCCCAATGTTTGGTTATATGCCTTGGTGATAGGCAAAGAATCCGGCAAAAATTCCGATATTTGCCTTTGCAAAGGTACGAAACTAGGCCAATTATTATGGACATTGTGGCTGCCATTGCCAAAAAAATCAGCTTTAGAAACGATTTGTAATCGTATTGTATTCATAATTAAACGTTTGACGTTCAAAAAAAATAGAAACGACATGAGTTTTTTAGTAATCGAAGGATTAGATGGTTCTGGCAAGTCAACCCAAGTGAAAAGGTTGTGCAAGCATTTATCAGACAACAATATAAGGTACGAGTATTTACACTTTCCCCGTACTGAAGAACCCAATTTCGGTCTTCTTATCAGCAGGTTCCTACGTGGCGAATTGGGTGACCTCGATCAGGTCGATCCCTGGGTTGTGGCCATGCTTTTTGCCGGAGACCGTTGGGCTGCTTCGAAACAGATCAGCTACTGGATTGAGCAAGGCATTTTGGTGATTGTTGACCGGTATGTTTTTTCTAACATGGCTTACCAGGTTGCCAAAACTGAAAACCCGGAAGAAAAAGAAAAACTGAGAAATTGGATTTATAATCTTGAATTCGAAATATTTGGCATTCCAAAACCCGAGGTTAGTATTTGGCTCGATGCTCCGTTAAGTTTTGTCGAGCGACAATTAAATTCAAAGCGCTCCGGCGATGACAGGGATTACCTGTTGGGTGTTGAGGATATTCATGAAACCAGCATTCGTTTTCAGGAAAAGGTTTACACCGAGTATGCCATTTGCAGTCAACAATTTGACGATTTGTTGCGTGTTCCCTGCTACAACAGTACCGGGGAAATGCTGGACGAAGACACCATTTTTAGCCTTTTGGTATCCACTGTTCGCACTGTAATCAAAGATATTTAATGAGTATATAAATTATAGTTTATGAAGATTATAAGAAATGTTTCACGAATATTGATGGGTTTGGTTTTCCTTTTCTCGGGATTTGTGAAAGCGGTTGACCCCATGGGCTCGAAATTTAAGTTCGATGACTACTTTATGGCCTTTGGCATGGAGTGGCTAATTCCTTTTTCACTCGTGTTTGGCATTTTGTTGTCCACCCTCGAATTTGTTACAGGTTTCGGTCTTATTTCAAACCTCTTTACCAGGTTCTTTGCCTGGGTTACCTTGCTGTTTATGGTTTTCTTTACAGGACTGACATTTATACTTGCCTTGACAAACCCGGTTACCGATTGCGGATGCTTTGGTGATGCCATAGTACTCACAAATTGGGAAACCTTTTATAAAAACCTGATATTCCTGATTCCAACAATTCACCTGTTTATTGTACGAAACAAATACAACAACCGTTTTGGGAAGTTGGGTTCAGGAATTCAACTGGCATTTATAACTATTGTTACTTTAATTGTCTCTAATTATTCGTTAAACAATTTACCTTTAGTTGATTACAGACCATATCGTGTTGGACAAAACCTGGTTCTAAATGCGAAAGAGCATCCAGCCGGTGCTCCTCAGGCCAAATTCGAAACAAACCTGCTGTATGAGAAAAATGGCGAACGACAGATGTTCGAACTTTCCAACTTGCCCGATTCTACATGGCAATGGGTAGAAACTATCAATCACCAGATTTCCGAAGGGTATTTACCTCCTGTTAAGAACTTTTACCTTACCGATTTAGATGGGTCAAACTACACCGACTTTGTTCTGCGCCGCGACGAACAGGTATTAATGGCTGTGGTGCTTGATTTAAGTATGCTTACGCAAGAGCAAATTGATTTTTACAATCAAATTTCTGTTCAGTGCCTTACCAACGAAATTTATTTTGTGATGCTCACCTCAACTGATCAAAGCTTTGTTACTAAGTACCGAGAGCAGCACCTTCCAACTTTTAAAATTCTTAACGCCGATCCAATAACCCTTAAAACCATGATTAGATCCGATGGTGGTTTTATCTTGTCGTACAAAGGAACAGTACTGAAAAAATGGCATCGCGACAAATTTCCGGATGTGTTAAACGTTAGTGAATATCAGATGATTACTGATGCCGCAAAAACCGGAAACCCTGCACCTATGCAAACCACCCTGTTTTATTTAATGTTGTTTTTATTTATTTCATTGCTGTTTGACTGGATTGGATTAAATTTGAAAAAAGAGAAATTGCCTTGATGTTGAAGAAAACACTCTCCGAAACATTTTATATTCTGCTCATTCTATGGGGAGTGGTTACATTGTTGTTTTTTTTGTTTAACATCCTTCCCGGCGATCCGGCACGAATGCTTACCGGGCAGCGAACCGATAAAGCCACTGTTGACAATATTAAACGCGACCTTGGATTGGATTTGCCGGTTTGGCAACAATATTTTCTTTATTTAAACGACGTTTCACCCTTAAGTATAGATAAACGTTCCGAACAGGCCCGATATGGAGGTATAACCCTTCTTCCCCTTGATACCAAAAGGATCGCGCTAAAGATGCCCTACCTAAGAAAATCATACCAAACTAAACAACCAGTTTCGCAAATGATTTGGCAAGCCGCCCCCGCATCGTTGTTGCTTGCCTATACCTCCATTTTGCTGGCCATAGTTGTGGGAATACCTTTGGGAGTGGTTTCTGCCATGAAAGCCGACAGTTGGATTGATAAACTTTCGCTCAGCGTTTCATCCATTGGGATGTCACTGCCCTCGTTTTTTTCAGCCATCCTCATAGGCTGGATTTTCGCCTATTTGCTTGGAAACCTGACCGGTTTGAATTTAACGGGAAGCCTTTATGAGTATAGTCTTGATTCAAAACACCTAGCTTTGCATAATTTAATTTTGCCTACAATTACACTGGGCATCAGACCATTAAGTGTGGTGGTGCAACTTACAAGGAATTCGTTGCTCACCGAAATGAAGAGCGATTATTTCAGGACTGCACGGGCAAAAGGATTAAGTTATAGAAAGGCAATTTGGAAGCATGCCCTGCTAAACTCGCTGAATCCAGTGGTAACAGCACTGAGCGGTTGGTTTGCCTCCATGCTGGCCGGGATGGTTTTTGTAGAATATATATTTGCCTGGAAAGGAATTGGATACATGTTGGTTGATTCACTCAGTCAATATGATTTTCCGGTAGTAATGGGCTGTATATTGTTCATTTCGGTAATCTTCATCATCATGAACAACCTTACCGACTTAGCTTATAAGATATTAGACCCAAGAATAAGAATCAAATCAACCTAAAAACTTGAAGATATGAGACAAAAAATTGTTGCAGGAAACTGGAAAATGAATAAAAACTATCAGGAAGGAATTGAACTTGCCCTGACAGTCCAGGAAAACCTAAAGGACTACAAAGGTGATTGCAAGGTTATTCTGGTGCCTCCATTCGTACATCTATCGAAAATAAGGGAATTGCTCGAGAATGAAAATATTTTTCTGGGAGGCCAGAATTGCAGCGATAAAGCGGACGGGGCTTATACCGGAGAAATATCAGCTGAAATGTTGTGGTCGGCCGGTGCTGACTATGTTATTATTGGTCATAGTGAGCGCCGTCAATATTATGGCGAAACCAACGAATCGTGTGCAAAGAAAATTAATCTGGCCCTTGACAATCAGTTAATCCCCATTTATTGCGTTGGCGAAACCCTGTCGCAGCGCGAAAAAAACGAAACTTTTGCTGTCATAGAAGAGCAAATGAAAGTGGGTGCTTTTAGTTTTGATGTGGCTGATTTCGAACAGATTGTAATTGCTTATGAGCCAGTATGGGCTATCGGGACTGGTTTAAACGCCACAAAAGAACAGGCACAGGAAGTGCATGCTTTTATCCGAAAACTGATTGAAAAACAGTACAATAAAGAAATAGCTTCGAAAACAACAATCCTTTATGGCGGAAGTTGTAAACCTTCAAATGCGGCTGAGCTTTTTAATCAACCCGATGTTGACGGCGGCTTAATTGGCGGAGCATCATTGGTTGCTTCTGACTTTGTCCAGATTATTTTAGCAAACAAATAGCATGAAACGCCCATGCCGACAACCGATTTTCCGACACACAGGCGCATGATTAAAG
>JBBISE010000035.1:0-24991 GCA_037441445.1 Salinivirgaceae bacterium | reverse complement strand
TATTCGGGAACTATTATTGTATGGTACTTTGGCGGCCTGAAAATTTAACGAACTACTGTTCAAAAAAAAAATAGGAAATTATTTTTTCAGTTGGTGTCATCAAGTGGAAAATGTTTTAATAATTTTTTAGTAACAATTTTCAAGAAAGTATCAAACATTGCCAAGATTGCAATATTCGTTAATTTACCTTTGAAGAGGAGAAGGAAAGGAGTCTATGGCGACAAATTTCTATTCAAACATAGCATCAATCATTAACCGTTAAAACTAAAACTTATGAAAAAAAATCTACTTTTAGTTGTCGCAATCCTAATGGCTTGGGCGACGCATTCACAAACTGAGGGGCTTTTAAACCCACGTAAAAATTCTGTTTCTGAATACAATACGATTCACGGGGAAGTTTTACAACCAAAACCGAACTTTGCTGAATCCAAAAGCAGTGCCGTTGCCTTAATATCAATGATGAGGTAATTCCGACGGGGAGCGATACTTTAGCTGTGGTTGGGCGTACAGGAGTTTCTCCAATCAGGGTATTTAATGATTACACGCAGGAATACGAGGATTTCTTGTACAAAGATTTGTCGGAATTAATTGAGTTTGTCGTATCTAAAACAGACATTACTGTCTATGGAACAGAGGATTATGCACTATGGCGAGAATATTTGAACCGTCCGCAACCCTCAATATCGACACTCCTTAACTATTTTGAGAAGGCATCGGTTGAGTTTGCGGTGCCAATAGAACTGCTGATGATTATTGGGTATTCAGAAAATAACTGGGTACAGATGGGACCAAGTATCGACAGAGGATGGGGCGTTATGCACCTTGTTGAAAATGATTATTGCAACACGTTAACAGAGGCTGCGGAATTGTTGAACATTGACAAGCAGGTACTGAAAGACAATGCCCAACAAAATATTCGTGGAGCAGCAGCACTTCTGTCGTTTTATGCCGGTGAGCAAAAACAGAGTTTTTCAACTATCGAACATTGGTTTGATGCCGTTAAAAAGTTCACGGGTTTGATCAACGAAGAGCTGCGGGAAATGCAGGCCAAAAGGTATTATGATGCGTTAAATCAGGGTGTGACAAACAAAACATTGTGGGGAGAGGAAATAGTAATTGAACCTGTAAAAAACGATGTTTTAGCAAAAATAGATCGTAATAATAGATATGTTTTTGTTGATGCAAAGAATAAATCTGCGGATTATGGGCCGGCCATATCGAATATTACCAGTTGTAATTTTACATCGGGAAGAACGCACAGTATTGACACCTGGGTTAACCATTGGATTGGAACCGGAACGTATGCAGGTTCCATTTCTTGGTTTCACAATTGCAGTGCACAGGCCAGTGCTCAGTTTGTTATCCGATCGAGTGACGGTCAGATTACGCAAACCGTGAGTGTTGCAAATACTGCGTGGCATTGTGGTGCATCTGGTTACCCTTATAATAACTCACGCTCCATTGGTGTTGAACATGAGGCTCCAGCTGCAAATCCCAGCCTGTGGAATAGTGCACCCATGATCAACGAATCGACCCAAATGGCCAGGTATTTTTGCGAAATGTATTCCATTCCCTTGAGCAGGAGTTTGCCCGGAATAAGAGGTCATAATGAAATGCCCGGAACTTCAACGGCATGTCCGGGTTCCTTGCCATGGACTACGTATATGAATTTTGTCACGTTGAGTACCAACATTCCAAGTCATAATTCAACGAATGTTTCCATACCGGTCTCGTTTAGTTGGAACTCTTCCGGAGGAGGTTCATCGCAGTACAGGATACAAGTTTCGACATCGCAATCGGGTTGGACCAAGGAAAACGGCTGGACAACCTCTTCAAACCCGAGCAGTGGGGTTCCTGTCAATGCAAATACACAATCGACTTCGAGTTATTTATGGCAATCGGGATCAACGGGTAGTTTTGCAGGACCGTCTGACGATATGACTTATTTTTATTCTATAAAAGTATATGACGGACTGTCATCCTATTATACAACGCCTACAATGTTTTCCACCGGTTCTGGGGGTAGTGGAGAGGGTTGCTCGGGGGGTAGCCAGTGGCCAAATACAATCCACACACCAACGTCATCGTGGCAAACTATTGAAGGCATGTATGGCGGCGAATATGCCGTATTCAATGTCACCAACGGGGTCTCTTACAATTGGTCGCTATGTTCTGAAGACGGAGGAAACGCTTCCTACGATTCTGAGTTAACACTTCGAAATCATTCGAATGGCAGTTATCTCGATTATGCCGATGACGTATGCGGCAACGATGCTAAAATAACATGGCTGGCAAGTTTTACAGGACAAGTGCGTGTTTTGGTTAATCAATACAATTGCCAATCAAACAGTACAAATACCACACTTGCATATAAAAACAATTCCGTTACGAATTACACTATTTCTCTTTCCTCAAATCCTTCTAATGGTGGGGCCACGTCTGGAGGAGGTGATTATCCTGGTGGAAGTTCAAGCACTGTAATTGCGACAGCAAATTCAGGTTTTTCATTTGTTAACTGGACGGAAAATAGTTCGGAGGTCTCCACAAACCCAAGTTATACGTTCATCCTTAATTCAAACAGAAACTTAACAGCGAACTTTGTTCAGAATGGAGGAACATGTCAGATTTGTCCTTCGTACGACTTTGTAATTACCCCAGGAGTTGGTTGGCAAGTACATAGTTCAACTATTGGAAGTGATGGGTGTAAGATTTACCGAATTCCCGTTCCGTCATCACCCGGCTATATTTATACATTTAAAACATGATGTTTTGATGGAGCTACAGCCGATTTTGACACTTATATGGAAATCTATAACCACAATTGTAATCAAATTGCGGCCGACGATGATGGTTGCGAGTCCTACCGTTCACAAATTATTTGGGAAAGTAATTCTCAGTCTTTGGGATACATATATTTGAAAGTGAGGGGCTTTAGTGCACAAAATTATGGTGGTTATACATTAGCATATCAAAGAACAGACCCTGTTATAACTTACACAGTTTCAACACAATCGAATCCAGCTACTGCAGGTACAACTACTGGAGGGGGCTCCTATAACAGCGGAGAGCAATGTACTGTAAGTGCCACTCCAAATCAGAATTATTCGTTTACCAACTGGACTGAAAACGGCACAATTGTGTCTGGTAATACAAATTACACTTTTAGTGTCAATGGAAACCGGGTGCTTTTGGCAAATTTTACTTGTATTTTACCATCCCCAGTCATTGTAGCTGGTGGGGGAACATTTTGTGGTTCAGCAATCCTTTCAGCGAGTGGTGGAACGGGTGGAACAATTTATTTTCAGGGCACGAACAGTAACGGGACTTCGACAGCAGTGCAAGCAAATAGTTACGCGGCAACCGAGTCGGGCACCTATTACTTCCGGGCTTACAATGGAATTTGCTGGGGAACTGCCGGAAGTGCGACCGTAACCATCAACTCAATTCCAGGTACTGTTTCCGTTTCCGGAGGGGGAACCCATTGTGGCAGCGCACTATTAACAGCAACAGGTGGTGCTGGAGGAACAATGTATTTTCAGGGAACCAACAGTAATGGTACTTCAACGGCAACGCAAGCAACTAGTCGCACCGTAACCGAATCGGGCACCTATTACTTCAGGTCTTACAATGGTCAGTGCTGGAGCTTGGCAGGTAGCGTTTCGGTTACGGTAATAAATATCCCGAATACTCCATTCATTAGCCTATTTGACAATGTATTGCATTCAGATGCAGAGTATGGTAATCAGTGGCATAACGAAAATGGAACAATTAATGGGGCAATAAATCAAACTTATGTTGTGAATGAGACAGGCACTTATTATGTGGTTGTTTCAAATTCAGGTTGCAGTAGCGCGCCGTCCAACAGTATATATGTTTCAGTGTCCGGAGTGGAAACAAAAGTTGCCAACGATTTGATTTTGTATCCGAATCCAGCAAATCATGAGTTATTTATCGCTCTTGTAACGAATGATTTACCATTTCAATACACGATTATAAATTCAATAGGACAGGTCGTAGCCAAGGGGAGCACCATCAACTATGCACAGGTGAATATTTTAAATCTTGCCAATGGCATTTACTTGGTTAAAGTCGAGCAAGATTCTAAGGCTATTTTCAAACGTTTTCTAAAATTGTAAAGAATAATGCCGGCAGTTCTTTGGCCAGTGTAAAATCTTAAGATATAAGAACTGCCGGCTCTTACATTACGGCAAATTATTGATAGGCAAAGTAGTGAAAACCATGAGCAACCTATTATCAACCGCAGCATCCAACTTAACCAGGGACGACCTTAGCGATAAGCAAAATAAGGAGTTGATTACATCCTTGCTTTTCAGTCCGTTAGTCTCTTCCGAGGAGTTTTTGTATTTGTCTGAATCTCAAAAAATCAGAGAATTGAATTCGGACGAGATGCATACACTTTTATCGATGGTTAATGGCAACATTGAGGAAACCCGCCGTGCATTTTCTTCAATTCAGGATAGTAGGAGTTTGAGAGCCCATCCAGGGTACAAGTCTATCATTCGGAAAGTTACCGAAATAGATAAAAAGTCTAATTACAAAATTACCTTGACTGACCTTGCTAATCTGGCCGAATTTTACGCAATTGATGTATCGTATGTGTTAGCCGACTACGGCTTTCAAATTGTAACTCCCTCCAGTTTAAAAGGGTATCTGGATATGTACGTCATAGGACAAGAGGCCGCAAAGATTTCGTACAGCACTACCTTTTACACTCACCTTTTGAGAGGGGGGTATCTTGGCAGACAGGTGAACCTTAATTTGTTTCCGAAGGCGCACTTGGTCGTTGTCGGTCCTACCGGCACAGGGAAATCATTAAAAGCTAAAGTGTTGACCAGATTGTTTTTAATGCCAAATTCAACGCTAAATCTATCCCGCTGCGTTAGCAACGGTTACGTTGGGATGCACATTGACGAAGCCTTCACCGATCTTTTTCTGAAATGCGGGGGAGATTTATCCAATGCCCAGAAAGGATTAGTAATCTTCGACGAGATAGATAAAATCAAAAGCAAACCAAACGACAGTTTAGGTTCAACTGACCTGCAGGAAGAATTACTCGACATACTGGAAGGGAGTAAAATCAGTATTGCAACCGATAGGGACAGACATCCCAATCGCACCCAGTTCGATGTGTTAAATTTATGCATTATTATGACGGGAGCCTTTACCGGTATTGAAAAAGTGGTGAGACAGAATAGGATGACCGGAAATTTCGGGTTTAAAATTGCCGACGATAATCCAATTGGACGAAAAAACATTTCTCCACACGATTTGGAAACCTGGGGCATGATGCCTGAACTGGTAGGCAGGATTTCAAAAATCACACACACAAATAAATTAGAAATTGAGGAATTACGACAAATTTTGTTGTTTGCAAAAGACAATGCTCTCAGCAGTGCTAAGGAATACTTCCAATTTCACAATATTAACGTCGTTTTCGAGTATGATGCCATCAATGAAATTGCCAAAGCCGCCCATTCCTACGGACTCGGAGCCCGGTATCTTTCAAATGCTGTTAACGGTGTATTGGACAAATACCAGTTTACTGCCCCTGAGTTATCAGGCAAAGAGATTATTATCACAGCCGACGAAGTTTTAGAAAGCATGAGATAATTATGTAAAGATGATCAGATAAGTATTCTATCACATTAAAATCTAGAGATATGAGCATTTTTAACTACAAGAAATATCTGTCCGAAGGATATCCTGAAATCAGTGTGTATCAGGATTGTTTCGGATGCAAGAGTCAAATAGAGGAGGAGCACTTCTATAAAAACGATTTGCGAAAGTACAAAATCCTCGAATACAATTCTGGAAATATCATGTCTGATATAGAAGCAGAGTTGTTTCAACGTCTTGTTTTTGCATCTACAGCCATTGATGATTATAGGTTTGAATTTGATGGCGTATCTCTTTTGCCGGACTTTTCTTTTTGTGTGAACATTGATGATGGTCGATATTTTAATGTTGCTTCTTTAACGATAGAGCAACTCAAAAAGCTATTTGTAACGTTGTTGCGATCGCAAATGAACACGCACACTTGTTTGTGTTGTGGCGTTGAATTGGACGTAGTGGAGCAATGTATCCGAAAAAAGAAAAACCTGTATAAAAGGCGAAGCAAGGAATATCGAGAAAAATTCATATTGCACATAATCAATGTATTAGAACACGATTCCGATTAATTCTATTGGACAAATTGTACAGTTTTCTTAAGAGGATTAATAAACAAAAAAATCTAACATTAATTCAATCTGTAAAACCCGTAAGCATGAAAGACTTGATTGTAGATTATCCAAGGGTTAAGAAATCATTTTTTCGAAAGTACCCAAAACTTAAAGAAAAATATGTTGCCCTATACGGTATAAATGACATTGAAGCAGAAGCCTTGTTTACTGATTTTTTGTCGAAGTTTGAACGAGTAAAAGTCAACACTCCAATGCATAACAAACATCACATTGATTACGATGTCCTGTTTCTGTTAATTGCAGGACAGCCGGATATTGAATACGAATTAGAACAGACATTTATTGGATATCACATGGAACTCTCTGTTGCATTTGGTTCGGATAGATTATGTCGTTTGTCCGAAATGAACGAGAACATGGTTATTAGTCTATACAAGAAGTGTGTTGAAGAACTTTTATTGGAAGAGTTATACAGGGTAACCAATAAAGATAGACTGAACCGGGTAAACAAAGAAAGGAAAATGCGCGTTAGGGAGCTTTCTAAGAAATTGCAAAAGGTAAGCATGCAGCGACCTGCTTTGTTTTCCTTCAATTGCATATTCTTTCCAGAAAACAAATCTTGTAATATTACGTATGAGCATTTTTATTTTTAAATCGTCAATCATGCCCTTCTGTTATCCCACCTTTTTAGAATCGTTTATTCCCGATGATGATGGCATTGTGCAAGCCTATGTTGCAGATTATGGACGAAAAAGAGCTATTACTTCAGAGCCATTTTGGAAGCGCTTTTTGTCAGCCATCCAACCAATCGAATTCATCAAAAGTCAATTTATGGATGAACAGATTGATAGTGAATTGCTTTTCAGACTCATTGTTGGTCATTATGATCTTATTGACTACCGTTTTGAAATTTCTGACGAGAGTGTTATTCCGGAAATTGTTGTATTTGTTGACCTTGACGACGCAAAGCCTGTTTGGAAACGACTGTCAGATTTCTGGTCGCATGAATTATATTTTATCATGGGCGAGTCTATTAAGAGTCAAATGCTTTTAATCAATAATTATGGGTTAGGAAAGAATCTGGATTTAGTCGAGGAAGCGTGGGAAGAATTAAAAATGAGATACAAACTGCGCAGAGAGCAATTGAATGAGCACATGGAATATAGTCATCGACTTACCTTAACGCGTCAAAAAGTTAGCGACATAATTGGATACAAGCCGGATATTGTGGAAGAACCAAAGCTTTCCGTTAAAATAATACGCGAATTAATGGAACAGGAAAGGCTGAATAAGCGAAAAAACAATCTATCCGAACCAACCAAAGACTATCCTCACTAATTGCCCTCGTGTTCAGGCCAACTCATTTCCTCAACTGCATTGCGCTTGCTGCATTTCACTGCGTTTCATTCCGGTCGCTCTATTCCATTTCGTTTTCGGAAATTCGTCCGCCTTTCACACCGCGCGGGCAGCAAGGCTCAGTCACTGCACTACACAAAACCCACCCTGCTGTTTCATTTCGCCGCAACAACAGCCGTTTCCATCCCACTAGGTGGCTGCCACTTTTGAAAATTTGGCAGCCACATATCTGGCAGCGGCTATTTATTGCAGCTCCATTGCACTCCAATGTTTGTTTCGTTTCGTTCCATCGCCTCCCTGTCCAAAAAGCTTTCACACCAACTAGATTGCTGGTGAAATAAAAAAGGGAAATTATCCGATTTTATCCCACGTGTTTTCCATAACCTTCTTTTTGTATGCATCAGTAATTTTTATATACTTGCGCAGATCTTTGTCGCGCTTTGGCGCCCCCATATCTTGAAGTGCTTTGATGTTCATGTCCATTAATATACTATTTGTGATAAATGTTTTGCGAGAAGTATGAAATACAATGGCTTGATGCAAGGGCTTAATTTCTTCAAATGTCTTTTTCCCAATTACCTTTTTAACCACAATTTCACGATTGAAACTTTTTTTTGGTGGATGGTTTTTGGCAATGATACCAAGACATTTCTTGATTTTTTTATTTACCGTTACATTTTCTTCGACAATCAAAGGTTTCGGGAGATCTTTGTATCTTTCAATAATTTCACGAGCGAATTTATTCAATTGAAGTGAATTCACTTGTCCTGTTTTTTGTTGCTCCTTTGTCAATACCCCATCGTTGATGTCCTCGTGTCTCAGACTTTTACAATCGCTGTAACGTAATCCTGTAAAACTTGCAAAACAATATAAATCCCTTATCGAATTTAACCCCGGTTGCTCAAATTCATATTTATAGAGTTCCATTAATTCATTTATTTCCAGGAAAATTACCTCTTTTTCTGGCTCATCGCCCTTTAACATCTTATAGAGATCCCCTTTATAATGGTTCCTTTTTTCTGCCCAGTGAAGAAAGGTTGATATCACTCGTACAATTTTTGCATAATAACTATTTTGTTTCTCTCTGTATGTAATTGTGTAATTTTTTAATCTGTCAATAAATGATACATCGAGGTTTTTCCATGTTATCGTAAAACCTTCGTCTTCTTGAAAACATTTAAGAAAATTCATGACGGTGGTATATCCTCGGATTGTGTTCGGGGCTTTATCAATTTTACACTGTTCAATAAATTCTGCGAACAATTCCATAAAGGTAACCTCTACACTTTCCGGTTTTTTTGAACTTGATAATGAGAATATTTTTTTTACATCTGTTTCTGTTACGTCTCTTTTTTCAAGTATAGCCTCGTTGAATACTTTTTTTGCCTCAGCCTCGATCTTGTCTATAAGATTATTAACAATCTCATTTGATTCTCGTTCTTTTGTAGCAATAGAGTTGGTTGTTAATCGTTGCTTTTTCTTGTTCCAGTGTTTTGGTAATGCCTTAGCTACAGTCATTCGGTAGCTTTTGTAGTTGACGGTTATTTGTGCCAATGCAGGCACTTTCCCGTTTTTGTCAGGCTAAACGGTTTTCAAATAAAATACGATTGTGTTCATTGCTTTGCTTTTTTTTAGTCTATACGATTAAAATAATTGGGTGCAAATTTGGGTGCAAATAATTATTCAAATGTAGTAAATTGAAATCAAAAAGTCAATAGGCAGCCATGTAAAAGCATGTATATGAGCACTTATTATTTCAACCGCATAAAATAAAGTAAAACAGTATTAGTCCGGCTCCGGGTACAAAAAGCCTCTGAGAAATCAGGGGCTTTTGTCGTTAAGGGGAGTTGCCATTTCCGAATTAATAAATTTGACTTTCCCTTTTATTTGTTTTAAATTTGCATAATACGGCTATGTCCTCTTTTTTTTTTGATTTTCAATACCAAAGGTGTCTGAAGTTGCTGTATTTCCATTCTGTCTGGCAATCGCATAATAACCAAAAATACCATTTGCTATGAGAAACATTAATTTTAGAATTGGGTTACTTGTGTTAATTCAAGTGGCTCTTTGCCCAATAATAAATGCCCAGCCACCGCAGGGCTTTTCTTATCAGGCTGCAATACGCAATGCTGACGGCCAGGTGTTAACAAACCAACCCGTGAATCTAAGGTTGAAAATTACCAGTGCAGATACCCAGGTCATATTTTACACCGAGGTTCATCAAGTAAACACAAATGCGCAGGGAGTTATTAGTCTTTTGGTTGGAACCGGCTCTGATGCTACGGGAAATCTTTCGGAAATAGAGTGGGGAACCCAGGAAATTTATTTGACTACCGAAGTACATAACGGAACCGAATATGTTACCATGGGTACAAGTCGTTTAATGTCAGTTCCCTATGCCCTTTTTGCTGCCGACGGGAACGAAGGTCCTCAGGGAGAACCAGGCCCCCAGGGTGAACCAGGCCAACAAGGTCAGCCAGGAATTGATGGCCGAACTGTGTTGAACGGCACTACTAATCCCGCATTTTCTTTGGGTGCCGAAGGAGACTTTTATATTAATGTCACAACAAATCAAATTTTTGGACCAAAAACTACGGCAGGTTGGGGAACGGGTATTTCCATAATAGGACCACAGGGCGTTGCCGGTGATGATGGATTATCTATTGAATGGTTGGGGACATTTGACTCGCCACCTTTGTCTCCGTCAATCAACCATGCCTATTATAATTCTGTGGATAAAAAATCCTATGTTTATGATGGAACGGTATGGCAAATAATGACACAAGATGGTCAGGACGCTATTGCCGCGGTTACTGGCACCGGAACGCCTGGAAAAATTGCCCTATGGTCGGGAGAATCGCAACTGTCAAACCTGGAATCATTCAACATTGATCCAAATGTGGCAATTATAAGTAACCCGACAGCTGGTGACGAAGATCCAATATTTGAAGTAAAAAACAAGGCCGGCCAAGTAGTGTTTGGTGTTTATCAATCAGGGGTACGGATTTATGTAGATGAAAGCAATACCAAAGCTGAGAAGGGCGGTTTTGCCGTAGGTGGTCTATCGACGGGAAAAGAGGAGGGCAACCTTTATTTTCGTGTCACCCCCGACAGTGTTCGCGTATTGCTTCGCGAACCATTGATAAAAGCAGAGAAAGGTGGATTTGCTGTTGGAGGTCTATCAACTGGCAAAGGAACAAAAGATCTATTCTTTATAAATCCGGATAGTGCCCGGATTTATATCGACAACGATCCCGATAAAGCCGAAAAAGGCGGCTTTGCCGTTGGAGGCCTTTCAACAGGGAAAGACAGTGGCGAAGAATATTTGCGTATAACCCGGGATAGTGCCCGAATTTATATTGATAACGATCCTGGGAAAGCCGAAAAAGGTGGCTTTGCGGTTGGTGGTCTTTCAACAGGGAAACAAATTCCTCAAAATTTCATGCTGTTAACCCCTGAAAATTACCTGATTGGCCAGGATGCCGGTTCCTCCCTAACCACGGGAATATACAACTCCTTTTTAGGTTATCAGGCCGGGCGGCTTGTTAATTCAGGCGGGTACAATCTGCTGCTGGGTTATCAATCTGGATTTAACATGGGTACAGGAGAGAATAATGTATTTATTGGTTATCAGTCTGGTTACACCAACGATTCTGCCAATAACAATGTGTTTTTGGGAAATCAGGCGGGATATTTTGCCCAATCATCAAATAATGTTTTCCTGGGTTTTCAGTCGGGTTGTTATAACCGATTCGGGCAAAACAATGTATTTTTGGGTTACAAGGCAGGATACTCTATCAGCGATGCTTGGAATAATGTTTTCATTGGTTATTTAGCTGGAACCAGTAATGTTGGAGGACATGACAATGTTTTTCTGGGTTCCGAGGCTGGACGGGCAAACCTGGAGGGAATCAATAATGTTTTCCTTGGAAAACACGCTGGTTACTCAAATACGGATGGTGGTGCAAATATCTTTATTGGTCAATCGTCAGGACTCTCGAATACTACAGGTTCCTATAACTTGTTTTTTGGGAATATGGCAGCATATAGCAACACAAGTGGTCAAAACAATGTGTTTTTGGGTTCCCAGGCAGGCTTTTCAAATACTTCGGGAAATTTTAACGTCTATCTTGGAAACTCAGCGGGTTATACTTCCGATACAGCTGAAAACAATGTTTTTTTGGGGTTTGAGGCTGGCTATCTAAACCGTTCCGATAATAACGTTTTTTTGGGAAACAAGGCTGGCAGATATAATATTTCCGGTGCATATAATGTATTTCTTGGCAATGAGTCAGGATTGCTGAATGACAGTGGTCTAAATAATGTTTTTATTGGAAATCAATCGGGATACAAAAATACAACAGGGTTCAGTAACATATACATTGGTTATCAAGCTGGATATAATAACGTTTCAGGATCCAGAAACACTTGTTTTGGAAATAAGGCTGGATTTTCATTCTTGTCAGGAGGAAAAGGGCACCGAAATGTATTTATTGGCGACAGCACGGGCTATCGCAATTTCAATGGCTATGATAATGTTTTTATAGGTTCGCAGGTTGGGCCAACGAATGTCACGGGTCACAGCAACGTTTTTATGGGTTATCAGTCTGGTTTTTATAATGTGAGTGGATTTGAAAACGTGTATATTGGAAAAGAAGCGGGACTGAATGCCTCTGGTGGATATGACAATGTTTATATCGGAAACCGCGCGGGTCAAGCCGGTCATGGACAATACAACGTCTTTGTTGGTCATCAGGCCGGTGAAGCCAACGCAGGAGGCAGTCTCAATACTTTTATAGGAAAATCGGCCGGTAAAAGTCAGGTTACAGGAAGTTATAATGTTTATGTTGGAATTGATGTTGCATTTCAGCAGACCAGCGGGGAATACAATACCTACGTTGGCTCGCATGCTGGAATGACCAATATTAGCGGATCGAAAAACGTATTCATTGGATACAGTGCAGGGTCTTCCGAAACCGCTTCAAATACATTGTACATTGCCAATTCGAGTTCACCATTGATATTTGGTCATTTCGTAGCGCAGGGCGACACCACACGTTGTGTTGTCATTGATGGTCGAAACAACTATGGAAAGAAATTTTTTGTAACGGGGACCTCCGGCGGAATCGGGGCATGGGAAAACATCAGTGATCGCCGAATGAAAAGAAATATTTCATCAATCTCAAACCCGCTAAAAAAAGTGCTGGAGCTTGACGGTGTGTCCTTTGAGTGGATTGAAGACGAAAACTTTGAGAAAGGTTCTCAAATTGGTTTCATTGCTCAGGATGCTGAAAAAGTGGTTCCGGAAGTTGTCCGAAAACACAAAGACACCTATTCAATGCAATATGCTCCCCTTACTGCGTTGTTGGTTGAAGCAATGAAAGAACAACAACAGATCATTCAAAAACAGGAAAACAGGATTGAAACACTTGAAAAACAAATCAACGAATTACGAAACCTGATATCAAATAATCAGGGCAAATAAACTTCATGTAACAACCATGTTTTACCATCTGGCCGATTGTTTTTTTCTGATTTTGCATGCGGTACTTATTCTTTTCAATCTTTTCGGGTGGATGCATAAGGCATGGCTAAAAGCAAACCTTCTAACGCTCTCCCTGACAGCTGCTTCCTGGGTTTTTCTTGGTTTCTTCTTTGGCTGGGGCTATTGCCCCTTGACGGATTGGCACTGGCAGGTGCTCGATGCTTTGGGGAAAGCCCCCCAGACTGCAAGCTACATTGCCTATCTTTTTCAGCGCATAATAGGAATTCCTTTATCAGATCAATTAGCCGATATTCTGACGCTTACAGTTTTTTTAATCGCATTCTGCCTTTCGCTTGTTCAAAACATCCGGGCTAGCAAAATCTGTAAAGATAGTAAGGGAAAGTACAATGTTAATTTTTAAGGAACAAGGCTGTTTTGTCGTTTACATGAATTATGTATGCACCTGCGGATAAATTGGAAATATCTAAAATAAAAGTTTCCGGATTTTGTACATCCAGTCTTTTCTTTTCCAATGAAATTAATTTAACCCCCTGTAGATTATATATTTTTATGTTAACCTTCAGGATGTTGCCTTCTGCAATTACATTTAGCAAGTGTCCGGCCGGATTTGGGAAAACCCGAAGTGTTTTTCTGGTCTCCAAAAGCGTTGAAATTGCAGTGCTGAAGCCTTGTTCTATAAGGTACTGGACGAGGTTGGCCACATCCTGGTGTTCGAAAAAGAAAAGGGGAACACCCAAAACACACAGCTTTGGATTGGCGAAGGAAACAATTCCGACAGAGCTGCTATTCATCTGGTTTTGAGCTAAAGATGTAAATGCGGTATAGCAAATCTCTAATGGAGGCACGGGTTGCAAACTGCAAAAGTCACGGATGTTGCCGTTTTGGTTTGTTGGCACTTTATCTGGATCGACACGGAGCAATGGTGCCGTATTGCTTTGAGCTTGTTGTAGATAACTGCCAGATATATAGCTTGTTTGTCCTACGTGCATAAACGAATATACCGGGTTTTGTACCGGATAGGTGGCCGAAAAAAGGTTTGCATTACTGAACAGTTTTTGCGGGTAGTCGGTGCTTATGATCAATCCGCCTCCTGATTGAACATAATCCCTCAGAAAGCTTAAATTTTTCTCCATCTTCTGCGACAAGGATGCCTTGGTGCTATGCCAGAGCACCATTTGAAAGGCCTTGAATATATTTGGAATCGTATTTCCGGCCCGTAAAACAGTAGTTGGGGTGACGGAGTTTAGTGCGGCAAAAAACTGGCCTACTGAGTCGGACGTAAAGCCCGAAGGGTTTCCTGTGGCATCGCTAATTACCAACAATCCCCGGTCAAAACGGGCAAGGGCACCTCCAATGGTGGCTGTCTCAGGGCCGTAATTCCCTGCGCTGTCAACGGCCTGCAACTTGAAATAGTATGTCTGGCTGTTTTCCGGAAAAACGGAAAAGTTCGTCAAGTAGGGATTTACGCGTGCAAGCGTATCGAAAAGGGTTTGATTATCGCCACGCAGCATGACAATAATTTCTTTTAAATCTAATTCGGGGGCTTTTTGCCAAATAAGTTCAATTTCGTTGTACTGTGGGTTTGCTGTTAATTCGTTCAGAGATAAAGGTATTTGGCTAAGTTGTATGCTTTTAACAAAGGGTATCCCCTCAAACATGGAACTGTCAACTGCTGCCAAGGTAAACCGGGCATAGTCAACAGACAAACCTTCGAATCGGAGCGAAAGGTTGTTGTGTATCAGAGTGTCCAATAAAGTATCCCCGTTGTTAAACAATTTTGCCTTATAGCCAATGGCGCCAACAACAGGTTGCCATTCAGCATAAATACCGGTACCGCTGCCACTATTTCCGGCTGCTACAACCGTTGGACTCAGCAACATATTGGCAAAACCCGCTAAGTTGGCCAACGCCGCCTGTGAAATTCGGGCACAATAGTTCATGTCCAGGTGCACAAACAAATCGCGGGGTGTGTGGTAGTGCGGACTGAAATCGAACTCGTGAAAATATAAAATCGGGTAACCAAATTGGCGAAACGAGGCGTGATCGGAATTGCCGGTCGATTCGCCCTGTACTAATCCCAACTCACCGTTCAGCCTCGATAAAAGCAATGCCTGTTCTGACAGCTCACTTGTCATTTCAATTTTTACTTTGAAAGGGTTTGATCGGTTTGTGGCAATCATATCGAGGTTGATGGCTAAATCGAGAGGAATGCCCAATTGGCTTAATTTCCTTGCGTAGTTTTTGCTTCCATGCAACCCTTGTTCCTCGGCTGCCCAGGTGCAAAAATAAACAGTCCGTCGAGGAGAAAATCCGGTTTGGTGAAAGATTCGGGCTGCCTCAATCACAGCTGCAACGCCTGAGGCATTATCGTCAGCCCCCGGCGAAGAATCCGTGCGGCAGCAGGAATCATGGTGTGCCCCGATTAATACCGGAGGGTGACTTGTTGACCCATAAATTTTGCCAATAACATTATACTGTTCATATGTCAATCCGTTATTTTGGTCGATATACGGGAATGTATCCAATTCAGTGTCGCAACCGTAATCTTCAAGTCTTTGCTGAATATAAGCGGCAACTTCTGTCCTATTGGGATTAAGGGAGTGCCGGCTGACAAACGCTTCTAAATCAAGTATGGTTCGTGCCAAACTGTCAGGATTTACTAGCTCCGTCAGATCCAGTAGAAAATCGTAGGGTTCGCGGGTTTGTGCCTTCAGCCAGCATGAATTCAAGGCTACGAAAGCGACTGAGATGATAAGGGACTTACGCATAATAAGCATTTTAAGGTTGTTAATGCAAATATACGAATTTCCTGAAACGAATAGTTTGCAATAAAGCACTATATTTGCACACTTTTTGTTAAAGCAAGAATCCTCATGGGGCCGACTTTGGTTTTGACGGCATGATGTGTGGGGTTGTAAGCATGCAGGGATTGACTTCTCCTTCCAAAAAGGGTCACAACTTTTAAATGGCGAAAATAACTACGCTCTTGCTGCTTAGTCTGATTTAATCGGCTTCGCTTAATCGCTGGCTCAAGGAGCTGCGACAGGACATCTCACGGAGGTTCTCCCTTTGCCGTCCGATCGTGAGGTGCAGAAAGTTAGGGATAGTCTGGTAAACGCCCCGTGTGCTAGGCAAAATTCAGGGGCTAAGGCAGGTTTTGGGTGTCGGTCTCCGGTGCTTGCCCTACAATCAATGAGCGACTAAGCATGTAGAAAGCAATCTGGCCGCTTGTCCGGACGCGGGTTCGACTCCCGCCGGCTCCACAAACTGTCCTGATTTAAAGGATTTAAGAAGATTGATCGCACGTTTTTTACACACTTTGTAGAAATGTGCGATTGCTATTTTTCGCAAATGCAATACAATCAAACTAAGATATTTTCGTTTCCACTCGTCAACTTGCCCCGATTTTACTATTTTTGGGGTTCAATAGGAATACAGTCACGCCTTAAAATACACTTGGGTTTATTACACATATTATGAGTACTTTGTCTCCTGTTTCAAAAAATATTTTTTCTTCTCTAGTTACGCTGTTTCTCGTTTCAAATATTGTATTGAACCTGCAAGCCCAAAGTTTTAGAAAAGATAAACTTACTGTGCCAACACTAACTGCCAATGTCGGTTTCTGTTATCCCATGGGCGACTTGAAAGAAAGATATCATATTTTTGGACAAGCCGGTTCGTCGTTTATGATGAAATTTAAATCCAACATTCTTCTGGCAGCCGAAGGAATGATCCTATTTGGCGAGGGTTACAAAGGCGAAGATCCATTGAGGCTTATTTTAAATTCAAACGGAACCCTCACAAATCAGTTTGGGAAACCAGCTGAATTTGCCCGCGGGATGCGCGGGATGCAACTGACGGCCAAGGCTGGCTACATTTTTTCGAAATTTGCCCACAATCCCAATTCAGGCATTACATTCACAGCCGGTGCAGGATTTTTTCAGTCGAAATATTGGATTGATCAACGGGGAAATAACATTCCGCAAATTATGGGCGATTACGTGAAAGGCTATGATAAAATGTCCAACGGGTTTGCTCTTACACAATTTGTTGGATACACTTACTTTCATAATAAGAATTTTTGGAACGCTTTTATTGGGGTTGAGTTTACCGAGGCATGGACACAAAACCGCCGCGATTGGGACTTTACACTTATGCGAAAAGACAACCAAAGCTACAACGAGTTTATGATGACCTTGAAAGCCGGTTGGATTATATCCTTTATTCGTCGTGAGGCTGAGGAAATTTACTACTACTAAACAATATTTCAATGCGCTTAATCTATACTTTCAGCGTTTTTCTTTACGGATTTTTCATACGGTTGGCATCATGGAAAAACCAGAAAGCGAAACTGTGGATAAAAGGGCGTGAACAATGGAAGGAAAAACTTCATAATTCATTGGTAAAGAATAGCAATCCGGTTGTGTGGGTGCATTGTTCCAGTCTGGGAGAATTTGAGCAGGGACGTCCTGTTATTGAAGAGTTGAAAGCAAGGAACCCTAATGTTTTTTTGTTATTAACATTCTTTTCCCCATCAGGGTACGAAATCCGAAAGAACTACAGACAGGCAGATTATGTATGCTACCTGCCACTCGACACGGTTAGGAATGCCCGCGATTTTGTCGAAATTGCCAAACCTGTAGCCGCGCTATTTATAAAGTACGAGTTTTGGTATAACTTTTTAAAAGCTTTAAAAGATCAACAAATCCCCATATGGCTTATTTCGGGAATATTCAGACCACAGCACCATTTCTTTAAGCCTTGGGGATATTGGTTCCGCAACCAATTAGGTTGTTTCGATCATTTTTTTCTGCAAAATCAACTTTCCGCTGAGCTGCTCGGCAAAATAGGATTTACAAACTATACCGTTGGTGGCGATACCCGTTTCGACCGCGTAGTACAAGTTGCTGCTCAGGCAAAGGTTATAGAATCAGCTGAAAAGTTTAAAAATGGTCAGTTTACTTTAGTTGCAGGAAGCACATGGCCTGCCGATGAGGATATTTTAGCCCAGTATATTAATGGTGCTGAACAAATTCAGAAATTCATTATTGCACCCCATGAGATAGATCAGGAACATGTTCAGCAAATTGTTAAGAAAATTGCAAAGAAAACCATCCTTTATTCTGAAATCACCCCCCAAACCCATTTGGCCTCGGCTCAAGTGTTGATTATTGATAATATTGGTATGCTTTCTTCTCTATACCGCTATGGTGAAGTTGTTTTGGTTGGGGGTGGATTTGGCAAAGGCATTCATAATATATTGGAACCTGCTGTGTTTGGTGTTCCGGTTATAATTGGCCCAAACTATTCCAAATTTCGTGAAGCAGTAGATTTGGTTGAAATGGGAACCGTTTTTCCAATGCAAAATTACAAGGATTTTCAAATCTTAATGTATGATTTCAGACAAAACCCCGGGAGACTGCAACACATATCAACGTTGCAAAGGCAGTATATTCAACGCATGTCAGGCTCCACAACCCTCATTGTCGATTCATTGCTTAACAGGTTGCAAAGCGGTGTTTAATTTCGATATCAACCGATTAAACATCTGAAATACTGGCAATTAGAATCCTTTTTCCTCAATTTGTTAATAAGTGAGTTTGTGTGATGAAAACCTTAGATGTAAATTCGCATAAGCGTTTTCAAAGGATATTTTATCACTTGTAAACTCTGGTATCGGCTGAATATCAAAGCCGTAAACTTTGGGTTCAGAAAAAGTAAAAACAAATCCCGGATAAACTGATTTTTTAGCTGATTCGTTTTTAGAAAATCACCGTGTGATTTCCGACGGAACGAACACAAAACGTACGACGAGTAATTGAAATTGAGTAATGTTTTTGTTTAATCGGCTGAATAATAATTTAATACTGGAAAGTTGTACCGAACAAAGAGACAAAAAGAGAATAGAATCCCTTCACTAATTAAAAACTGAAATAATGCTAACAAACGAGATGGTAGCTTCAAAAAGCGAATCAATGCAGAAAACCTACTCCTACGAAGAGGCCCAGGAGGCAACACTGGCCTATTTTAAGGGCGATAAACTGGCCGCATCGGTGTGGTTGGGAAAATATGCCCTGAAAGACTCTTTCGGTAATTTGTACGAAAAGAGCCCCGAAGACATGCATTGGCGTATTGCCAATGAAATTGCCCGTATTGAGGCAAATTATCCGAACCCCATGACAGCCCAAAAAGTCTATGAGGCTTTGCGCGATTTCAAATTTATTGTTCCTCAGGGAAGCCCTATGGCCGGCATTGGCAACAATTTTCAGGTTGCATCATTATCCAATTGTTTTGTCATTGGAAATAAAGGCAATTCAGACAGCTATGGCGGAATTATGAAGGTTGACCAGGAACAGGTACAATTGATGAAACGCCGCGGTGGAGTTGGCCATGACCTCTCGCACATCCGTCCTGCCGGAAGCCCGGTGAAAAATTCGGCCCTTACTTCAACCGGTTTGGTTCCATTTATGGAACGCTACTCCAATTCAACACGCGAAGTAGCCCAGGATGGCCGCCGTGGTGCGCTTATGTTGTCCGTTAGCATTAAACATCCCGATTCAGAGCATTTTATTGACGCCAAACTCGAGCAGGGAAAAGTCACCGGTGCAAACATCTCGGTCAAAATCGACGATGATTTTATGCGCTCAATTATTGAAGGAAGACCATATATACAGCAGTACCCCGTAAAAAGCCACAATCCCATAGTAACCCGCGAAATTGATGCCCAGAAATTGTGGAACAAGATAGTACACAATGCATGGCAATCAGCTGAACCTGGAATCCTTTTCTGGGATACCATTCAACGCGAATCAATCCCTGACTGTTATGCTGACTTGGGATTTGAAACCGTCTCGACAAACCCATGTGGCGAAATACCCCTTTGTCCCTATGATAGCTGTCGTTTGTTGGCAATAAACCTCTATGGGTATGTGAAAAATCCGTTTACCCCGAAGGCCGAATTCGATTTTGAGCTTTTCCGCGAGCATGCCACCATTGCCCACCGCATGATGGATGACATTATTGACCTCGAGATTGAAAAAGTCGATGCTATACTCGAAAAAATCAATAACGACCCCGAAACCGAAGAAATTAAACGTGTTGAAAAACAACTCTGGCTCAATATCCGCCGCAAAGCTACCGAGGGACGCCGCACAGGAATTGGAATCACTGCCGAAGGTGACATGCTGGCTGCCATGGGATTCCGATATGGAAGCCCAGAGGCTATCGACTTTTCCGTGAAGGTTCACAGAACCCTTGCCATTAACGTATATTCGAGTTCGGTAACACTGGCACAGGAACGCGGACCATTCCCAATTTACGATGCTGAACGTGAGTGCGACAATCCTTTCATTAACCGTATCAAAGATTCCGATCCAGAGTTGTATAAGCGTATGGTTGCCCATGGTCGCAGGAATATTGCAATGCTTACCGTTGCTCCAACCGGAAGCACCAGCATTTTGACACAAACAACTTCAGGAATTGAGCCCGTGTTCAAACCCATTTATCGTCGTAACCGCAAAGTAAACCCCAACGATAAAGATGTGAAAGTGTCATTTACGGATTCCGTTGGTGACAGTTGGGAAACTTTTACGGTAATCCACCACAAATTCATTGAATGGATGAACGTTACGGGTTACAATATGGCTGAAGTAGAAACATGGGAGGAAGAAAAACTCGATGAGTTGGTGGCTAAATCTCCCTATTACAAAGCCACAGCCAACGATGTGGATTGGGTTAGCAAAGTTCATATGCAAGGGGCAATTCAAAAATGGGTTGACCACAGCATCAGCGTAACCGTAAACCTCCCCCAGGAAGTCTCAGAGGAAATGGTTGGAAAAGTCTATTTCGAAGGGTGGAAGTCGGGATGTAAAGGAATCACTGTTTACCGCGATGGTTCAAGAACCGGTGTACTGGTATCCAATAAAAAAGAAGACAAGAAGACCTCAACACAAGAACTAAAACGCCCTCGCGAACTTGAGGGTGATGTTGTACGCTTCAAAAACGGCACCGAAAGTTGGATTGCTTTTATTGGGTTGCTCGATGGTCGTCCTTATGAGATTTTTACAGGTCTTGCCGATGACGATGTTCTTCCAATTCCAAAAGGCGTTGACAAAGGAAAAATCATTAAGAACAAAGATGAGGAAACCAACACCCGATATGACTTTCAGTATATCAATAAGTTTGGCTACAAAACCACCATTGAAGGTTTGTCGCACAAGTTCAACCCTGAATTCTGGAACTACGCCAAGCTAATATCAAGCGTTCTTCGCTACGGCATGCCCATTGAAAATGCTATCCCGTTAATTGATTCGCTCCACTTTGATTCTGAATCAATCAATACATGGAAAGCCGGTGTTGCAAGGGCGCTGAAACGCTACATTCCCAATGGAACCGAAGCTAAAGGGCAGAAATGCAAGAATTGTAAATCACACAACTTGGTTTATCAGGAAGGATGCCTGACTTGCAGTGACTGTGGTTCGTCGGAATGTGGTTAATACCTATTTTCTATACATATCACCCAAGCCGCTTGTCTTTGACGAGCGGCTTTTTTTATTCCCTGAAATGATTAAACCACAGTACATTATCCGTGATTTGTTTTTCGTAAGCTTCTAAAACGGCAACATGCTGTCTGTTGGATGTTGGTGTTATTGGCAATATGCCTTTTGTTAGTAATTGATTTTCCCATTGGGGATGGTTTGGTTCTAACATCTGATTGAAGGTTGAACCCGTGTAATCGCTAGTCCGGATAATCCTGAAAAGACCAATTGTCTTTGCTGATAGCCACTTAGAAAGATAATGGGCAACCAGTCCCATATTCATTCTTGTATTGATTTCGCTGCACGGATGCATAAACAAATTACCGTTATTGTTCCGGCATAAAAGCATGTCAACCCCCAGAAAACCATGATAGAAATTGCCTATGCCCTGTTTTTTTAGTGCTTCGGCGGTAATCTTAGCAAGGCGCTGGATTTCTAATTTTTTAAGGAATGTTACGACTTCCGGACTGGCTTCAAAACCACCCACGAAGTTTCCCTCGTATCTCCCTTTGCTATTGGTTTTGAATGCTCCAAAAGCAATGTAATTATAGGAATGGCTATTGATACTAAACTGCATTGAAAATTCGGCAACAATATCCAGCATGGGTTCAACCATAACATAACCACTTTGTGAAATAGCACGTTGAATCCAATCGCGATTTGAGCGGTTTAGGGATGATTCCTTCAACATTAGAATTCCCCTGCCCGAAGAGCTGTGTGGCGTTTTAATAATAAGAGGTTTTTTCTGCCAAAGTTGCTCCTGGATTTCAACTATATTTTTTGTTTTGTAGGGGAATAAATTGTTTTCAATCAGCAAATCAGGTTTTTCGAAGGTTGCTTTTATGTTTTTTAAAGTTTCCAATGCGGTTGCCCTGCCATACACTTCCTTGTGCATGGGTGACCAAGAATAATTGGGTTTAGTCGGTTCAATTTCTGTGGATAATTTCAAGTAATTTTCGACCACTTTCAACGTGCGGGGACTCCAACCCCAGGGGCATATGTTACTAATAATAACGCTTTTATCTTTAAGTGCCGCAGTTAGCTCCTCCTTGTTCATAAACCGTGGCATGTTTCTATTCTCCGAAATCAGGTCTTTGGACCATTCTGCATCGGGCTTAACCGTAACCAAAATAATGTCATCGGAGTTTGCAAAAAGAAAAGGGAGAATTTCCAGATCGCGCTCAAATGCTGCCAAATAACGGGATGGCACAAATCCGTTACCCCCATCGGCAATAGCCATTTCGTTGGTCGGGTTGAACAGAAAAAGCGTTGACATTTCCTGTTAATATATGAATAAATCGATTATAATCAGAAAATCAGGATCTGTGCATGCGATGTAGATTGGCATTGTGCATAAGAGTACTTCAAAAATACCTTTCTTTACCATGAAACATGCTTTCTTGCAAATGGCATAGTCATACACCGGGCGCCACCACCACCGCGCGGGAGTTCACTTCCGTCAAGTGTAATTACATACTTCTTGTAATTTGTCACATCAATGTTTCCTGAACATACATCGGCTGCCGGCAACACTTCAAACCCGTTTTTATTAAGTTCGTTTATGGTGTAAACATTTCGGGCATAGCCAATGATTTTTCCAGGTCCCAAAGCGAAAAAATTGGCCCCGCTATGCCATTGTTCGCGTTCCATTATCCACGAGTCTTTTGTTCCACCGCAATAAATGGGTTTTAGGTCAATGCCCAACTTATTCAGGGCAACCACAAGGTTTTCCTCGTTTTTGAAAGTGACGTTTCCGTTATCGACAGAAATGTGTATTGTTTGGTACCGGTTTGGGCGCAATATCACGGGTTCGAACACCATACACGAGTCATAGTCTAGGAAAGTAAAGACCATGTCCAAGTGGATAAACGATTCGGGTGTTGGTGGCAGTTCCTGAACAATGATGTGCCTGATTTGATCTTTGCTCTCCAATTGCTCAAGAATAAAGTCAATACCCTGTGTTGAAGTGCGAACACTCAACCCGATTACAAGTACATCTTCGCGGGCCACTAACACGTCGCCACCTTCTATGGTGATGTAATTTTCAAACCCCGGACGGTTGAGTGGATTTACAGTCATGGTCCTGAAAGCGGGATGATGATCGAAAATTGTCTGCATGATAAGCGATTCCCGTTCGCGAACCTGATTCGCCATTCTCGAAATAAGCACTTTATCGCGGATGGCAATGGCCGAATCACGTGTAAAGAAAAAATTATGCAAAGGACGGAGGGCATAGCGTTCTTTACTGAAATATTTGGTTAGGTTGTCTTTTGTAAGGATAACACCTTCAATTAGTTGTCGGGATAGTTCCTCGTCGTTTAATGACAAAAGCGAGCCCTTTCCAACACTGGCCTCTTCATTCTGAAAAATGGCATCAATCAAAGTCTCCTTTGCTCGCTGATTAGCAATGACTTCGCGTAGTAAATCCCTGACAAGAAATACCTTAGCGTGCTTTTCGATTGCACCTTTGAATTGAGAATATTCCTGTTGTGCAACGGAAAGGTTCAGAATATCGCTATAGAGAGCCCTCTCGGCGTTTTTTGGCGTCATGTTCTCCACTTCGTGTCCGGGTACATGCAAAATAACCCCTTCAAGTTCCCCTATTTCCGAAGTAACACCTACTTTGTAGCTTGCAACCATTTTATATTATTTATTTAATTGAAAAATAATGTTTTGTGTTAGCTTATTTTACAGGGGTCAGCACCGTTTTATCATAACTACGGATCAATTTCCCGCTTTCGTAGATGGAAACCTGTGATGTGTCTCCGTTCTCAGTAAATGTTGCCCATGTGCCGTCCACTTTGCCGTCTTTGAAGTAACCAGACATCATGGGTTTGCCATTGGGCTTAAAGACTTTTGAAATTCCATGTCTTTCGCCGTTCTTGTAATCGCCAATACTCCATACTTCTCCATCTTCGTAAAATGCTTTCCACTGTCCAAAACGTTTGTTGTCACGCATTTTACCAGTTATTTTTACCTGTCCATTTTCATACAGTTCTTCGTGTAGAACGGCACCTCCTTCATTGGCCAATTCAAGTGTTCTAATTTTGGGATTGCCATTCTCAAAGGTTTCAATGACTTCGTAATTGCCTGTTCCCGAACATGATAGCATTGTCATGGTAACGACAGCAGTTAGTAGTTTGTACATAATCAATTCAGATTTTATTAATTATCAATTAATGAGATGCAAAGGTAGCAATTCTGGATGATTTATACTATGAACAAGAGTTTAAGAAAAGAAACCAAAATATGGGTCTGGGTACATTTCAATTAAAAATGAAACGCCCACGCTGACAAACGATTTCTTGACTTATAAATGCATGATCAAAGTCGGCATGAAACCCCCATGGCAAGTAAATTTTGACACACAAGAGAATGATTATAGCTTT
>JBBISE010000034.1:0-25257 GCA_037441445.1 Salinivirgaceae bacterium | reverse complement strand
ATTATTGGCTATGGAAATATGAATTTTTGGGTGACCCAACGCACAAAACAGGAGAAATACAAAATGCGTCAAAGGTCAGATCCACCAAAGGGTTGCTCGTGCATGTATTTGGAAGATTAGCCGCTGCTTTTCTGTTCTTAGTTTTTAACTCTTAATTCGCATTAATAATTAAGTATTATCTTGAAAATGTTCAATTTAAAGTTCTATTTTCTCAGAACGGATCATACGAGCCGCTCAGGAAGTTGTTCTCAGCTGGATTGATTTTGTAGTTGAGACAATGTTTTAGCATGGATAATTGGTTTTTTATTGTATGAGATCAGAAATGCTTCTATAAAAGTATCATAAATTTTTAATACATCGCACTGAACAACCACTATTTGATTCTTCTTCCAACCGTTCAACATAAGAATGATTATATATCAATTCTCTGCACCATATAAAGCCCGATTCCTCTTTGGTAGCACTCCACCACCTGCCCGATATTCCCATATTTTCAAAAGAACCATTGGGATATCGGTTTCCCCCAGGCGTGCCACAAAAACCGTACTTATCGGTACTGTTGGCATCTTCAACCCAACCATTCACTGCTTTTAACTTTTGTCCTTCGGTTCCCCTCCATCCAATTTCGTCAGCGGTACTTTAGCTCATTCCAATGTGTATCTCCATTGTTTTCCATTCTGCATTGCTGGGCAAATGCCAACCATTGGGACATGCTTTTTGGGCGGTTTCCCAGGTGTATAAATACCCATATTTTGCCACGTTGTTTAGTTCGTTGTCATATGCCAAATAGCTACCACTGTCGGGTTTGTAGGCAAGATTTTGTGCCATCCAAACCTGTCGGCCAATTTTTACGGTTTTGTATGTTTTATCGACACGGGGATCGGTAAATGAGCCTATTTTTTGTGCGTTCGTGTAAACGAAAAACAAACAAAGACACAAGGTAATTATGAATGTCTTTTTCATTGGTGTTATTTTTTTAGTTAAATATTCTAGGGTCTTTCGTCACTTTAAAATTTGGAAAAACTGCTGTTGTGTATAATACTATGGATTAACAACGAAATCCTAATTCTTTATGCAACGTACAGACATACCGAAGTATTTGCTATCATAATATCTCCAAACATTATTACTGCAGTCAATCAATTCCCTTTTCCATGCTGTATCTGCATTGTATTCTGTAGAACTCCACCAAAAGCCACATTTGCCAAACTCGTAGAAATTACCATCGAAAGAAACGGTGCCACCTGGAAGAGCCGAAAAACCGTAATCATCAGTTCCGTTGCCGTTGCTACTCCAATCTGTTGTTGATTTCAACTTTCTGCCTTCTTCATTTCCTCGAAATTCGACCTCATCGGCTTGGGTTTGGCTCATGCCTATTTGTATTTCTAATGTTTTCCATTCTTTATCGCTGGGTAAGTGCCAGCCTTTTGGACATACTTTCTTAGCAGTTTCCCAATCGTATAAAAACCCATATTTTGGCACGTTGTTGGTATCATTACCGTAAGCCCAATAAATTCCACGGTCGGGCTTGTAGGCAAGATTTTGTGCCATCCATACCTGTCGTCCAATTTTTACTGTTTTGTATGTTTTTCCGTCACGTGGGTCGGTAAATGAGGTTGTTTGTTGAGCGACAGAGCACACAGAAAACAAACTGAGGCACAAGGTAACTATGAATGTTTTTTTCATTGGTGTTATTTTTAGTTAAATATTCTAGGGTCTTCCGTCCCCATAAAGTTGAATTATTTCAGATCGGGTAAGGGCTCTGTTAAAAATCTTTATTTCATCCATGGCTCCGTCTAAAGGGTACCAACCCCAGAAACCAAAATATAGATCGCGTTGGTTAGCCTCGGCAAACGAAATGCCCTGCAGGGGATAGTTTCCTTTCAGACTGCCATTTACGTATATTTTTAAGGCTGAAGTTGAGGCCGTAAAGCATACATGATACCAAACATGCAAGGGAAAGTCTGGAATGGTCGCAGTGAAATCAATGCCTGATTTATGTCGGAAAGCAATAAGACACTCATTGTTATTGTTGAAATTCAGGCTGGCATACAGACCATTTCTGTCGCCATTTTTTGCAAAAAGGCATTGGCTGCTTTCTTCCGAGAAATTTCCCCACCCATCCATACCCCATTTGCTGTAAAGGACAAAAAATAAGGATATGGTAAAACCATCACTAAAGTTTAGCGATTGACTGTTATTGACTTTTATTTGCCCTCTGCCATCAAAACCGCCGAATGTGGCAAAATGTGTGTTAAAGTCAACACCATTATTGGGAATCCCATGATTTGATTTTCCACTCATATCGTTTGCGTTGTTTGCAAAAGGGTAATAGGCCACCATACCTTCAGTAACACTGCCCTGATTGTTTGTTAGGTTACCTTCACCAAAAAAAACAGAATCAATTTCTCCACTGTTTTCACTTATGCACGATTGTAAGCTAATTAGGCATATAATCAGAAAACCAAACAGGGACAAATTTTTGTCCGAAAATGTTGTAGGCTTTGCAATTTTTAATCCAGTGTTCATAGTTTTATAGCATTGTAGGGTTTACTCATTCAAAGGGTTAAAATTCTCATCCAAACCAAATGAAATTCTTTCATAAATATCCAAATCATACTTTTGCCTATAAAGTGCTTCTTCAATATAATAACGTAATTTATTATCATCAGAACAAATTTGTCTCGCTCTTTCAAGATCTTTCTTTGCATTTTCTTTCATTTCTTTGAATTGGCTGTATGCGGCTGCCCTGAAATAAAGGTTTATGGCATCCTCTTTCATTTCTATAGCTTTGGTTAGTATGTCTATCGCACTAATGTAATCCTTGTTCAAATATTTTACTCTTCCCAGCACATGATAAGCCAAAGCATCCCCCTTGATGTTAATTGCACTTTGGGCATTCCGTTCAGCAGCGTAAAGATCGTTCAATTGGAAATACAAATTTGCAATATAACCATAAATTGGGGCATCTAAGGAAGAACTGCATTCTAATGCCTGATTGAGCGATCTGATTGCGTTTTCAAATTCCTTTTTTTCCTCGTATTCCAGAGCATCATGCCAAAGCCTTACGGCACAGTTGTATTTTTGTATTCTTTTCCGTTCGCTGCCCCAAGCATTTTCGTAGGTTGTGGGGTCGTATTTTAGGCCTCCAAACAGGTTCATAATGTCGTTTACGCTTATTTTTTCTTTAAATCCGTGCATGGCCAAAGTTAACCACTCTTCCTGCGATTTAAGCTGTTGTTTTGGAATGGAATATCGGTTATATTTTATTGTGCAGTCGGAGCTGCCAGGTTTAAGCTCCGACGAAACACGCCCCCACAATAGTTTTAATCCCCCTTGATCACCATAACCAAAGTCGTATAGCACTGCGAAGGGAACTTTTGAATTGGAGCGCACAAGTGGAAGATAATAGCTTTGCTGTTTTGTTCCTGCATGCTCCCTTGAACTACCTAACGTCAGTCCCAGAAATGCTGTCTCGGTTATTCTGTATAATGGAAGGGAGAAATCTACCTGAACGGGTAAATCAAATTTACTTTTGTTAATTACGTATCCGTACTCGATAAATTTTACTTCGCCCGATTGGGTAACAAAAGGAGAATCCCATGTTTTGAATTTTTTCCATTCCTCCCATGATCGATCTTTGTTCGAAACCAAATCCTGTTTTTCAACTACAATTTTTGTTGCTTCAACAGCTAGTTTGGAATCAATAATTTCGTTTACATCCTTTTTGTCAATTCCCTCCTGATTATTCCCGACAATGTTATAGACCATACCTATTAAATCATTGCCCTTGCTGTAAAAATCATAATACAAGTCCCAAGTGTGGCTTAAGATGTCGAATTTTCGCTCAGGGTAGGTAATATATTTATATTTGGAATAAAAATCTAAGACAACATCGTAGCCTCTATTTTTGTCTGCTTTTAATCCCTCTATTGACACAAGTGCATTCAAATAATTACGTTTGTTTTTTTGAGACACCTTATGCATATCGTCACTCTGCAAATTGAAGAATATTCCCGTACGGGTTTTGAAGTTTCGGAGGATTGAAACATCTTTTTCTTCGGTGGAAAATGCATTGATTACAGCTTCTTTTTTTAACACCGTATTTTGGTATTTTGACAGAAAACTATTGGCATGGTTTATATTTTTAACCAGTTGCAGATAATAGTTTTCCAAATCCAATCCCAGGCCAGGGTATTTTTTGTCTGCAGCAATTTCGAGTTCTTCAAATGTTGGTGATGTTTGAATATACTTTACTTTAGCATTATAGACAAGCTTGCTTTTTGGGAAGATGTCAATCAATTGTGGTAACTCGTTGCGCGTGACATTTTCAATTCCGGTACTCATAGCCTTATCAGCATACGATGAATAGGGGAATGCTTTCGTAAAATCAGCGGCATCAGCTACATTTTTGACAGTAAAACTAGGTTCAATAGAACTGTGGATTAATTTGTAATTGTTAGATTGACTGCTAATTACCACGTACTGTTTGTTTGCCTTTTTTACCCAGGCATTAGCATCATTGGCTGGTGTTGTTTTTCCCCATCCCAATGCTTTGTTAATCAAATACGAAATTGTAAAACCAGTTATTGCACCAATTGCCGCTCCGCCTTCACGATAAACTTTTCTCTCAGTTCCCTGATAGTAATGAATCAAATCGCTTTGGTAGCCATAATAGCCCCCTGCGATAGTTGTAGCTGCTATTGAAGAAACGCCAACAGGTGACAATTTGTGATAATATCTGGCTCCCTCTACATTAACTCTTTTATTATAATCAGGGTCAGAAATATTTTGTGCATCGGGTTTTCTAACAACGCATCCACTAACAAGTAGCAATAATGTAAATAAAAAGCAAATTGACTTCATGGTATAAAATTGAGTGTTATAGTATTCGAAATCCAAATCCAAAACTAATTTGGTTAAAAGATTTAGTCATATTTGTTTTCACAGATTGTTTGTATTCGGCGTTTAATCTCCAGCGTTTGTCAAAACTGACAACAAAACCACATTTCCAAATAGGAGTGGATGTTTTGCTGTCTGCCAGAGTGTAATACGTTTCATTTGTGTCTTCATGTTGATAGGGATCTTGATACCACATCCTGCCAACGACGATTGTACCGTATTGATATCCTAAGCCAAAATAGGGAACCAGAAAACGACTTGATGGCAGTAACGCTAACATTGCCGCTAGTTCTCCCCCGCGATGCCGGATTTGTGTGTCATCGGGAAAAGTATAATTTTCATCGCTAACTTTAAAACGTGAGCTGTACCAGCTTACCTCAGCAATAAAAGGAAAAAGAACCTCTAACCGATATGTGCCGTATATTCCTGGTGAAATGGAAATATTCTCCTTTTTTATTTGCTGCGCAAAAAAATCATTCAGGAAAAATGTTTGATGATACCCAAAAAACAAGGAACTACTATAACCATGATTATATTGGCGCAGCATATGGTATGTTGTTCGTGGTTTTCTTGGGTATTTATTTTCGGGTAAGTCCATATTTGTCTGGGCATTCCCTGTTTGGATAAAACATATCGTGAATGATGAGTACAAAATAATTCGCAGTTTGGTTCTCATGTCTTTTGCTTAAATGGTAATTAGTGTCATGTCAATCACTAACTGACGGATAAAGTTTTTTCAGTTTTATTCGGGCACCTTTTGTTGTAAACTGCCAGTTTATTTTGGATTCTTTACTGTTTCTCGTATTCATCCATGCCTCAACCTCTCTTTTGATTTCTTCAATATTATCAATACGCCTGTCCAAACATTGTCCTTGTAATACGTTTAGTTTAATCTCTGCCATATTTAGCCAACTTCCATGCTTTGGAGTAAAAACGAAGTTGAACCTATCCCAAATCCTTTTTGCCTCAATTGGTGGAAATGCTTCATATAACGATGATGCAGCATGTGTTTTAAAGTTGTCCATTACCAATGTTATTTTCTCAGCATCCGGATAATGCACGTCTGCTATTTCCTTTACAAATGCTGCCCAATCAATTTTTGTTTTCCGTTCAGTGATGCTTACAAACCTTTTGCCTTTTAATGGTTCGTTTGCCATGAATATGTTACAAACCACGTTGCGGACATATTCATAATCAATACGCATCTCTTTTCCTTCCTCCATTGGTTCGTCTGTGCGTGTGGTTCCTATCAATTGCTTGGGTTACTCATCCATACACACAACCGGAAAACGCTCATCATAAGGCAATTTGTATATGTCCAGCACCTGTTCCATTTGTGCAACAAACTGACTATCTTGCTTTGGCGGAATTACCCATCCTTTTACTTTCCACGGCTTTAAGTCGTTTTTTTAAAACTCTACGGATCGTTTCATGTGAGATGCTCTCAACATATTTGAGCTCTACAGCCTTATCTGCAATCAGACGCAGAGACCATCTGGCAAAGCCTTTCGGGGGTTCGCTACAGCATAAGGCCACAATATGTGCTTCAAAATCACCGTCTGCTTTTCGGTCATAAACACGGTCGGTTTGTTTGCACTCAAGTGCGGTGTAAAAACCGCCTTCAATGAACTTTTTTTTAGTTCTGTCAATAGTCCTCATACCAACTTTGAGAATTTTGCTAATCTGGGCATTGGTTACCTTATTCGAAAACTCACCCTCATCACAATTTAGTAAAATATATGCGTTGCGGAATTTTTGAGAGGTATGGCTTCCTTTATTAATGATGTCCATTAACTCATCTCTCTCTTCTTTTGTTAGCGTTACTTTGTATTTTTCCATGACAATGCTTTTTTGCCAAAGATACAAAATACATACGTCATATCAAAATTGACATGACATTAAATTAAAAATAGAAATTGAATGCTAAAGAATAGTACAATTCGCTTTGAGAAACATCATCCATTGTTCTGCGACCTTTGGTGGCTTTTTTCCAATAAAAGTTGTTAGCCTTTACATAAAGAAAGTTATAGATGGGTGTCAGTACGGTATTTAGTACAGGCCAATAGTCGTCATCAATTTCGAAAGAGTCGGGTAAAAATACTCGTACAACCGAAAAACCACCAATAGCAGGAGCGGCAATAAAGCCATAAAAAACTTTCCCAAAAGTTGTAGCAGGAATTAACATTCTATGACCACCAGCAAGTGAAAGTGAGGCATTCTTAAATAATGAAACTTTTGAATTGTAAGTTATTCCTGAGCTAATAAAATCTTTTTTGTTATCAATGGAAAAATATTCCCCACTTGCAAGTTGAGTTTTTGCAAGTCCTATCTCCCATTGGTATCCATATGACAGTAGTTCGAAAAAGTCGTCGTTATATTCATTGACATAATCAAACTTTATAAAGGATTGATATCTTGTCGTATTTGAAGCTATTAACTTGTCATCTGTATAGGAAGGGAAATGCAAAACGGAATAATGTAATCCGCTTGCAAATTCAGCACGCTCTTTATTTTTGTATATGGCTTTTCTAAAACCAAGCATATATTCTTCATAAAAACTGGAATACCTATAATCGCCAGGAAGTAAAGTTTCTTGGTCGAAATTTAAAGCATTTTTTATGTGCAAGCCATTCTGAAATTGAATTCGGTTATACCCTCCATAGAATGATACTCCTTTACGGGGCAATATAGGTATGTAAGATATACTTTTAAATATTCTCTGAACCGTTTTGCTTTTGTCTTCAGCCTTTTTTAGTATTTCATCACTTAATCCAGGTTTCCAATTATTGTCAGAATATTGAAAACGAAAACCAAAAGATTCCCACCCAAGCCTTAAGTCAACCTTGTAACCCAGATATGGTACCGTCGAAATTTGATAATTGTCGTTTTTTAAAGGCAGGAGTCGATTGTTTTCCACGTAATAAATATGTCCCTGGGCGTCCATGTTAAAGGAAACAAGCTTGACTTTGTTACTTTTTTTTTCATTTTGTGCTATAACTCCTTTGCTCGGATTTATGGAGGGTAAAACAAACAACAGGATTATGGTTAAAAATGAAAGTAATTGTTTTCTCTTGCGATTCAGCTTCATGGTATTCTTCATAGTTTTGGTCTGTTCTGGTAATGAATTCATTTCATGGTGCATTTTATTGATTAGCCTCCTGACCACTTTATTGCAATTGCCATTGGTCATTGTACCAACAGCTTTCCGCTTACGCTTTTTCCATTTATATCCATTAAACGGTATAGGTATAAACCATTTTCGAGAGGTATTTCAAGTGAAACTTCTGATCCATTATTTCCATTTAATCCCGTGGAAGAATATACTAAGTCTCCATGAACGTTATACAGTTTAAGGTTAAACTGCATCATATTCGATTCAATGGTAAATCTACCTTTGCCCGGGTTTGGATAGATAACCCCTTCCTGACGATTGCCTTGGATAGCACGAACTTGTACCGTTTCTTCCCCACAGTTAAAATTCTGGCTATTATAAAAGTTTTGAATTGCTACAGCTCTTTCACGAAGCAAAGCCAAGGATGTAAGATTTGTACCGGTATAATCGCAAGCAAAAGGGAAGGCTAAATCAATACAAATGTTATCTCCTGCATTAAAAGAGAATGGCCCAACTGACATCAAGGATCTCAGATCTCTTGATTCCGATTGAATCCAGCCAGTTTCCAATTCTGGAACCCCGGAGTACATAAAATTAACCGGTGTTTGTCCTCCCCAACCAATTCCCCCATAGGTTAATGGTGTTCCATCACTCCACATCCCTTTCATCCTGTTGTAATAATTGTTAAGAGATCCCGGTTCTCCAGTTGGCGTGCCAAACTCAACGGTGTTGCATAAGGCTTTATTGATCGGATAATTTAAAACCATTGCACCCTGGGCTGGGGGGTGTTCGCCATATTCCCATGCTTGTCCCCATCCATCAATATTATCGGCATTGTAACCGTAAATCATATTATTGGCACTGTCTGTCCCCATTAAATCATCATTAAAACTTCCAATGTCAAAATCGAACCAATGTCCGACATACATTTCATTGTAATTAAAATTTGAACGGTTAAATAATTTATACTTTAGGAATAAAGTATTGAATAAAGCAGAGTCCTCAGGCCTATCATAACCGTACAACATTCCGTGAACTTCAACTCCCATTTTTGAAGAGCCTTCAAATTGAGATGTACGGTCATCGTTAGATATAAAAAACAGAGCCATATCTCCCCTGATTAATGGATAATCGCCATTTTGTGGATCATAAGTATCGTTTTGGTTGACATCCATAAACGGAGCCAAAAACTGAGCTTCACCATTTTCAACATTTCCATTGCCAGGCCATTCAGCAATCGTGTAATTTATTGAATAACCCTCGTCATTGAAATGTTCACGATGATAGTTTATTTCTGCCCGACTTACAGTCCATGTTCTGTTATATTGGTTGTCGTAGCTACTGTTAAGGTATTGATTTCCAATTGGACCAAACTCAAATCCCTCTGAATTTTCTCCATTGTATTCACCAAAAGTTCCAAATATTGTTTCGCTGTTTTCTCTCTTTGCGCCAATCCATAAATTTCCGATGTATATGGTAGTTTTTGATGAATTCATTGGAACGTTGAAAAGACCGTTATTAGCTTCATTAGAAAATAAATGCCCCTTATTACCAATATCTGCTAATATATTGTTAATCAGAAGTGGGCTGTTGAGACGCTTAACTTTGAAATCATCCAATAAAATGTCGTTGTAAAGTTCAATTGTGGATTTTACTTTGATAACTAATTCTGCAATTCCGGATGATCCGGCTACAAAAGTTCCAGAATTTGGCATCCAACTGTTCTGTCCTGCTGAAAGTCTTCTTAGTTGAACTGTAGTGTCGCCATAAATTAATTCCAAGATTAAACTGCCTTCTTGTGAAAAATTACATTTTCCTTTTATTCTAAGCGAAAATTCATAAGAACATCCAGTTACAATAGGAAAAGCTTGGCTAGAAAACATTTTATAAACTGTGCTTCTGTTAATTAACCTGCAACAATACTGCCCTTCATAAGGATTTTGATTCCATTGCATGATACTATCTGGACTAATTGTTGTTTGGCTACCCACCCATTCTATCGGTAAACCATTTTCCCACTCTTCAAAACCCGACTCAAAGACGATGGTCTGACCGTTCAGTGGAAACCTCTGTGCTAGGAAAAGCAAAACAATCACGCCCATTTTGGTCATCAAACTGGCGTTCGCTTCCAAGAATCCAAATTTGTTTGGATTGAGGATTTCTTTGATACTTTTAATTCTCATAGTATTTTGATTATAGTTGAATTTGTGGCTTGAGTTTAATATTGAAATGTTGCTTACACAAAGAAAGTTTAAAACAACATTAAATCATTCACGGTTTTCCGTGAAATTTTGTTTGACAGGTAATAGTTAAGAGAAAGAAGTTAAAGTATACCAAATTCAAAGGCTTTCTTAATCAAGCCAGCCATATTTGGAGTAGTGAATTTTAGTAGCAAATTTTTACGATATGTTTCGATTGTATTTACTGAAAGAAATAGTTTTTCGGCAATCTTTTGGGTGGTTAGTCCTTCAGCTATTAACTTTAAAATTTCCAGTTCACGGTCAGTCAGCGACTGCATACTGTCTATCTCCTGAGAATTACTTCTAATTATACTCAATACATCTGGATGAAAGTAACTGCCTGTACTAATAGTACAGTTTATTGAGGATAGCAACTCTGTAGTATTCATGTTTTTTAGCAATATGCCATTTGGGTTTGCCTTATGCGCTTTAGCTATGATCCATGGTGATCTGTGCATGGTAAGCAGAATGACTATTGTCTTAGGATTTTTGCACTTAATTTTTTCTGTTAATTCTATTCCATCCATGTAGGACATTTCTATATCCAATATGCAAATCTCTGGATCTTGTTTGTGGAAAATATCCCATGCCTCTTTACCGTTTTTGGCTAATCCAATAATCTGATAAACTGAACTCGACTCCAATCGTTTCAATAAAGCCTCCAGTATTATTGGATGGTCATCAGCCAAAAGAACTTTTTTCAGATACGTGTTCATGTTGTTTAATGGCTAAATGGAATTTGAACATGATATGTGTTCCCTGAATTACCCTCTGATGTTTTGATAAATGTACCATTAAACTGCATTAATCGTTCGTTAATGTTTCTAAGACCAATACCTTTCTTTGTGTATTGGAATGGCATGCCGTTATCTTCAATTAATATGTTGATAACATTATCTATGGTTGAAAGTTGGATGAAAACTTTTGTTGCGCTGGAATATTTTAGAAGATTGCTGCAAAGTTCTTGGATAATTCGGTAGATTTCGATTTGCAAGTTTGATGCTATTTGTTCCCATCCTGTTGTTGGCAAAAATTGTATTTTGAAATTTATTTTATTTGTTTTATTTAAATCATCAATGTGAACACCAAGAATCTTGTCAATAGCAATATGGTTAAAAATTGGTGGCAATAGATTATGCGAAATCGATCGGACCTCATCTATTGTTTTAGCAACCTTAGATGCTATGATAAAGAGATCCGCTTGATTCGGCTTTGACATTGTTTGCTCAAGCAGCAATTTTAGCGAAACTAAATTACTTCCAACGCCATCGTGGAGTTCTCTTGCTATTCTGGTTCGTTCTTCTTCTTGTCCTGCTATTTTCTCCTTGATGATCTTTAATTGTAAGTCTTGGTAAACATTATTGTGTTTTTCGAGTGCCAGCTGTTCATTAATTCTTGCTAATTTCAAATGCTCTTTCTGGCGTTTTCTGTAAATGTAATAAGACAAACCAATAATCGCAAAAAATAAAAAAGAAGCACATAAAATAAATAATATAATCAAGTTGGCCTGTTTTATTCTAAGTGTTTGATTTGCAATTTGTATCTTTTGTGTCTCAAGTTCTTGTTGTTTTTGTTCGGTTTTATATTGTGTTTCCAACTCTGCAATATGTTTAGCAAACTCTTCTTTGTACATGCTGTCTTTGGCTATCAATAAACTATCGGAAAGAGCCAATGCGGCCACCAAATCGCCTTTTTTCTTAGCTAATGATCGTTGGCTATCTAATATATCTCTTGACAATGCTTTGTCATCAACAGATCGTGAGTAAAATATCGCAGAATCAATAGCATTTTGTGCTTTACTAATATTACCGCTTTTCACGTACATTTCTGTCAGTGATGTGTATGTACGAGCAGTTGAGGAATTATCACCAATCAATCTCTTTATCTCTAAGGCATTATGAAAATATTGCTCAGCCTCGCCGAAGTTTTTTTTCATAGAATATATACCACCTATGCTGTGCAAATTAGTAGCTTCTCTATCTTTGTTTTTGGTCTTTTTTGCAATTTCCAGTCCGGTTTTAAAAAATGTTAAAGCACTATCTAATAGATTCTTTTTTTGATATATATGACCTAGGGAATTACTTGCAAACCCAATACCCCTCAGATCACTTTTTTTGGTTGATACGCTATATAGGTAAAGGGCATACTTCATGGCCATGTCAAGGTTATTCAGTTCAAAATATACATTACTTATATTCTTTGAATAGTTAATAATGCTCAATGTGTCTTTTCCGATCTCGGAAAGTTTTAACCCACGCATAAGGAGAGATATACTATTGGCATAATCGCCAAGTTTATAATAACTTAAACTCAGGTTAATCAAGTTAGACTTTATAAGCGTAGAATCCCCTGTTTGTTCGGCAATTTCTGTGATCTTGCTATAGTATTCCATCGCTTGTTTATTGTTTCCTTTTTGGCTTGCCACAATGCCCATGTTTTGGTATGACGATGCAATGGCTGTTGTGTTATTAAGTTCAATAGCTACCTCCAGCGTCTTTAAACAATAATATTCAGCCGAATCTAGCTTTCCCATAATAGAGTAGCCCACTGATATATTTCTATAACCTAAGATTTGCAAAGATTTATTCTGTTTCACCAATTCCATTCCTTTGTGAGAAAGAATTATTGCAGAGTCGGGGTTTGAAAATATTATTTTTTTTGCGGTGTTAAAAAGATTCTTAGCTATTATTGAATCATGTTCGGACTCTGGGGTGTTTTGAGCAACCATTAGTTTGGATGAGAATAGAAATTGTAAACCTATAAAGAATAATAGTTTGTGTTTCATATTTAATTTCCTTAGATATAGTTCGACTGATCCTAATTAACTTTGCTGTTGAAAGGTGTCGTGAACACAAATATACAAGAAAAACTGAAAAAAAGTCGGTTTCACACAAAACACAAAAGTTTTTATTTTAACTAGTTTAGTTTCTTAGTAATCAGTAGCTAACATTCATAAAATATAGAAAGGAGGCACTTAACATACCATTCTGACCAACAACAGTGGCTCCATTTCTTGATATTTTATAGTCGTATAGTTTTCCGACACCTATTGGCTCATCCTTTAAAACAATTTCCGATTCCATATCGAAAATAATATGGGTCGAAACGTCCAACTTGTCGTTATCAGTCATGGGCATTTCGCGTTTGCAATCGAGAAATAGCTTTGACAAATTGGGAGCAACGCACATCGATTCAATCCGCTTTACTCTTAAAGCCGTAGCAGCCAATGCCGAAAGCGGTGTAATGGTTTTTATTTTTTTTCTGCTGGCTCATACTCCAGGCATCAATACTTTGTCGAGTTGCTGTTATTACAATATCGGGATTCAGCGTCGGAGTCATACAGGTGAAAAACACCCCCATTTCATTGCATATTGATTTTATGACTTCAGGATTGTCCACCGATTGCAGGTAAGCTTTATATAAAAATTTGTCTTCAAGCGAGATTATCGATGGATCTTCGTTTGTTGTTGAATAAATCAAGTGCTTTACATCGGCAGAAAAACTCAGACTTTTGTTTACAACCTTAAATCCGCAAATAAATCGCTTGAAAAAACGGGAAGTCAAGTAAAATAAAGGCTTACAAGACTTGCCCGTTTAAAGGATTTTCACTAATTTAGGTGAAAAATTCATCTTAGCGAATGCAAGTTACATATTCTAACTCAGACATCAAAATTTTTTGCGGATTAAATTTTGTTGACCACTAATTAACAACCACGCCATTTACAAGACAACCACCCAGGTACTTGGTAATCGGGGAGATAGGGCAGAGTATTCCTATGCCGATATGCTTCGATCCCTGCTATCATTCGTCATTTGTGGGGGCGGATGTGCCGAGGACATCACCCGGCACTTACGGTCAGAACTGGAGCAATTAAAAGGATTCAAGGTTTGTTCGGCAGATACACTTCTGCGTATGCAAAAGGAACTGGCTACAGAAAAAGAAATCTGCGTTTCGAAAGCCAATATTACACATGAATTCAATATCAATTCAAAACTTAATAAGTTGTTAGTTAGACTTTTACTTCAGACGAGCCAATTAAAACCTACGGAGAAAAAGTACGTTTTCGATTACGATAACCAATTCATTCCCACGAAGAAATACGATTCTAAGCGCAGCTGCAAACATGCCAATGGTTATTTTCCCTGTATAGCGTTTTATGATTTACTGTCGTGTTTTGAGACCATTGGTATGCTTTCGAATTTCCATAGTTTTCACAAAAGGGTGAAATTCTTATATGTTCTTCTCGCCAACCCCAACGTAGCAACGAGTATTTTCAGAAAATTTACCCGGTAAATCCTATAAGAGAGCCATAAAAGGATTAAATTTGCATGCAAATATTTTTGCTGCGGAATTAAGGAACACCGAAAACCTTTGACTTACAAAAAAAGAGCAACACCTTTAGTTTGTTATCCATAAAGTGTTTAGCGCCTGGTTGTAGTATGTCTGGTATTCAGTCAAATAAAATTGCGCAGGACCCCGGTTTACTGCTCCGTCAATAAGACTGAAACGGGAACCACAAACAGGACATTCCAGCAGTATGGTGCTGCCTTGACTTATGGAAAGGCGTTGCCATTCACCATGCGAATCCGAAGTACACATGCGGTCGTATGCCTTGAATTCATTTTGCGATAAGCGATAAACAACAATCCCCAGACCGCTTCCTCCTCCCGTAATAAAAATGTGCGTAGAAACAATAAAGGAATTGAATTCGGGGCGGTTTAAATCCAACTGAATATCGACAGGCCCGTATGGAACCGGCGATTTCTCATTTTTACAGGCCATTTGTGAAAAAATGGCGAGAAAGAGAAAATATCTTATTATCTTTGGCACTGTCATACCTATGTTTGTTTTGACAAAGGTAAGTAAATTGGTTTTTGGGAACAAATTGCTTTGCTTTTTTACCAGTTGATAAAAAATTTATATTCGGGCAGGGCATATACGGTTGTAAGGGGTCATGTATGGTAAACGCATTATACTTCTGTTTTTATTGTCGTTGTGTACAATGGCTGTTTGTGGGCAGTACCAGTATTCAATTGACAAGGCTAAACTGAAGCAAAGCCGACGATTGACGATAAAAGAGTATTTCCAAAAAAGAAAACAGAAGAGAATCGAAAGAAAGGCTGTTTCCGAAATGGCTAAGATTGATAATATAACCGATCGCATAGCCAGGGATTACGAAAAGGAAAAACAAAAAGAGTATGTAAGAAAAAGGATGAAAGAGTCAAGAAAGATGGCCCAAAGATTTAACAAAGGAACTCCCCCCGTTGACTTCATAACCTATGTAGAATATAAAATCAAAAGATACTATGGACGATATTTTTGAAATTCTCATTTACGTGGTCGTTTTTGGCTTTGTCATTGTAGCCAATATCCGTAAGAGCCGTCAAAAGGCTCAAGTTCAGCATCAACCGGTTTTTGAAGCTGTTGACGATGCACCAGAAATGCTGCATCCGCGGGAAAAAAAACCAAACGCTGAGTACAAGACTGTTGGCCAGAAGCCCATGCCCGAAGCAAAAATTCAGTTATTGAACCAGATTAAAGAGAAAAAACAAGCCGCTTCAGCCTCCAAATCTGAAACCTTGCAAGCCAAATCAACTATTCAGTCAACCGAGATAAAAGGACTAATAAAAGGCACTGATAATCAAAAGAAAACGATTTTCAATGTTCGGAAGGCCATTATTTTTTCGACAATAATTCAGCGACCCTACAATTAAATATTAACAAAATTTTAACTTTGTGGACACAAAAGTTGCGAAAATGAAAAGAGAATATCTATATTTACCGGTTCAAAGTGGAATGTTTATTCAAAAATAAGTGATTATGTTCAGAAAGCTACTCTTTGTTGTGAGTTCTGTCCTACTTGTAGGATCAGTTTGTGCACAATCGTCCGGGACGATTAGGGCGCGCATCCTCGATGCAGAAACCAAAGAGCCGATTCCCTTCGCCAACGTTTTAATTGAGCTTGACGGGAATCAGATCACAGGTGGAACATCGGATTTCGATGGGGTTTGTCTCATTAAACCAGTACCGGCAGGTCGTTTTACCCTCAAAGCATCTTTTGTGGGATACTCGACTGCTCAGGTTAACGGCGTACTGGTTATTGCAGAACAAATCCGTTTTATTGATGTTGAATTGGCACCTTCATCACAACGTCTCGACGAGGTGATTGTTGTCGATTACAAAGTTCCTTTAATTTCGAAAGATAACACGCAATCGGGAGGAACGGTAACATCCGAAGATATTGGCAAGATGCAAGGCCGTTCGGCTGAAGCGGTTGCCGCAACCGTTGGCGGTGTTTATGCCGAAGATGGTGAAGTAAAATCGGTGCGTGGAGCCCGAGAGGAAGCTACTGTTTACTACGTTGACGGTGTTAAAGTACGCGGAACAAGCAGTGTGCCCAAAAGTGCCATTGAACAGGTATCGGTTGTAACTGGTGGTGTTCAGGCAAAGTATGGCGATGCCACCGGGGGTATTATCAGTATTGTGACAAAAGGGCCCAGTAAAAACTTTTACGGAAGTGTCGAAGCCCACACTTCAACTTTGCTTGATAGGTACGAAGACCACATGGCTGCCATTAACATCAGTGGACCACTGTGGAGTTCGAAAACTGTGGATCCAAACAACCCGGACAAGATCGTGAAGAAGCCTATCATTGGTTTTTTGTTGGCCGGTGAAGTGGGAGCCATTGCTGATCCCAGGCCTTCGGCCATCGGTCAGTATATTTTAAGGGATAACTATCTGGATTCTTTAAAGCAATATCCGTTTGTAGGATCAGGCCGCTCGACTCAACTAACCCTGAACTATTTTGGTGATGAGGCCTACGAAAAAGTAGCCCAGCGACAGAATGTTGGAAGCTTTAAAGGTATGGCTGCTGGTAAGTTGGACATTAAACCTTTCGAAAGCGGTCAGATTACTATAGGGGGTACCTTTGACTACAACCGCTGGCGTAGTTATGTCCGGTCCTTCTCTTTCGCCAATTACGACAACAATCCGTTAAATGCCTCGCTTACTGCCCGTGGGTATGTACGTTTTAACCAACGTTTCCGTACGCAGCAAGTCGAAGGTGAACAGGTCTCGTTGGTAAGTAATATCAACTACTCGTTACAGGTTGATGTCTCTAAAAACATCACCGAAGCCGGACATGCCGACTATATGGAGGATGTTTTTAAATACGGTTATTATGGCCGGATGGTATTCAGGGATCTTCCCACCTACCAATGGGGATACGATGCTAACGCCAATCGTATAGGTTATTTGCAGGATGCTTTTATCTACACCCTTGATACAATTTACTCTACAGATGTTAACCCCTTGCTGGCGATTTATAACCAACGTTATTACGAGAATTACGATCCCATGAATAACATGACTTTCCTGCCAACGGAAACGGACTTGATTAACGGTGGTGGTTTGACCAATGGGAACGTGCCACGTTCACTTCAGTTTAACTCCTTTGGTGGAACTATTTCGGTAGCAGTGCCGGGAGCGATAAATAACAATTACTCAAAAACAGATAATATGCAGGTGCGCGCCACAGGTGCCTTGTCGTTGGATATCAAAGGCCATGAAATTTCAGCAGGCTTTGAATATGAAAAGCGCAATGACCGAGGCTATTCTGTTGCTCCAATTGATTTGTGGTTTTTGGCCCGCTCGCTATCCAACAGGCATATCATGGAATTGGACTTCAATAATCCTCAGCCACAATATTTAACCATAAATGGTGTTCAGGTGACAGATCCTTTTGGAAACCCCATTTTCAATGATACGATTCTTTATCCACGATTGCTTTCACGTCAGTCGCAGTCGCTGTTCGATCTTCGCTTCCGCCAAGCACATGGTATTGATATAAATAGTTTGCAGTGGATTAATATTGATGGTTACGATCCTTCTGACCTGAAGATTGATTATTTCAGCGCCGACGAACTCTTAAATAATGGTGATAACAAGGTTGACTATTTTGGGTTCGACCACACTGGTCAAAAAACAAAAGGACGATTGACTTTCAACGATTTCTTTACGAAAACCTATGTTGATGAAAACGGGAACACCCGTTTTTCAAGAGAAATTGCTCCTTATGAGCCCATTTATATGGCAGGCTATATTCAGGATAAGTTTGCTTTTAACGACCTCGTTTTCAACATTGGTTTACGTGTTGACTACTACGATCTGAACCAAAAAGTGTTAAAAGACCCGTACTTGTTTTTCGAAGCCCATACCGTAGGCGAGCAATACCCAATGGAAAGCTACAGCTGGATGTACGGGGATGAAGGACAATTGTTAGTTCCTTCGAGCGTTCCTTCGGGTTCAACTATTTACGTGAACAGTTCTACTGATCCAACCCAGATTGTAGGCTTTAGAAAAGAAAGGACCTGGTACGATGCTAATGGTATTGTTGTTGCCAGTCCTGATGCCAACGCTGATGTGTACCCTTTCCTGGTTGACGGCGACCGTGTTGGATCACAAAGTTTCCTGAATTCATTTACAGACTACAAACCAGAAATAGTTCCAATGCCACGTATTGCCTTTAGTTTCCCTATTTCGGACGAAGCTTTGTTTTATGCGCACTACGATGTTCTGACAAAGAGACCAGCTCTTGGTAGGATAAATTATCTAGACTATCTTTACATCAAGGGTAAGCGAAATGCAATTATTTCAAACCCAAACACGCGTCCAGAGAAAACCATTGCCTATGAATTGGGTTTCCAGCAGAAGGTGTCCGAGACCTCATCCATTAAAATTTCTGCATTCTACCGCGAAATGCGCGACATGATACAGCTGATGAGCGTAGCCGGAGCTTATCCTGTTACCTATTTAACCTATGGAAACCTCGACTTTGGAACCGTTAAAGGGTTAACAGCATCGTTTGATCTGCGCCGTACCGGAAACGTTACGTTACGCACTTCTTATACGTTGCAATTTGCCAAGGGTACTGGTTCTGATGCTACCACAGCCTATAACCTTATTATTAAAGGTTTTCCCAATCTGAGGACTATTTACCCGCTTGATTTTGATTCACGTCACCAGATCAGCGCCGTGTTTGATTATCGTTTTGCTGATGGAGCAGATTATAATGGACCTAAGATTGCCGGTAAGGATATCTTGGCCAACACCGGGTTAAACCTTACTTTCATGACAGGTAGTGGTACTCCGTACTCTTCCAGGGAAATGGGTACGGGTTATCTTGTTGGAAAATTGAATGGTAATAATTTGCCTTGGACCTCTACCGTAAACCTTCGTCTCGACAAGGATTTCTCTTTGAAATTGGGTAAAGATAACGAAGGTAAAGAAAAGAGAGGTATTTTGAATGTGTATCTGGACGTTTCGAACTTGTTTAACACCCTCAACATTGCCGGTGTGTATGCACAAACAGGAAATCCTGACGATGACGGATACCTGACCTATGGTCCTAACCAACAAGGGATAAACCTGAGGCCAGATCCAATTTCCTATCGTGAAGTGTATGCTCTGCTGATTAATCATCCGGGGAACTACAGGTTGCCACGAACAGCGAGGATTGGAGTTTTATTTTCATTCTAAAACGGAGAAACAAATTATATCTACATAGCGATGAGAAATTTTAAAACAATAGTATTATTTCTGACCAGTTTTGCTTTGGTTGCTGCTATCAATGCAGCTCCGCCCGTCAGGAATAACTCAGGCGCACCTAAGGGGGTAAAAAACGTTACCTCGGGTTGTGCCCCTGGAAATGCTACCGCTTACGTTGATCTTAACAACGTAAGGGCGCTAATTGGTACATATGGTGGTAAATGGACAGGGAGTGGTGCATCGTATGAAGTTCCAAAGAACGGAAAAACGCACTCTATTTATGCCGGTGGAATTTGGGTTGCCGGGGTTGATGTCAATGGTCAGCTTCGTGTGGCCGCTCGTACTTTTAAAACAACCGGAGAAGATGATTACTGGCCAGGACCCCTGATTTCAAAGGGCGACAACCGTTCAAACGTCACCTCTGAGATTTGTAACCAATATGATCGCCTATGGAAAGTGGACAGGGACATGGTTTCGAAATTTGTTGCCTGGTTTAATGCCGACACCGAAACACGCGAACGGGACTATCCGGGTTATCAACCGCCGCTGGTTATTCAGCAGTGGCCCGGTAACGGCCCCGATTTCGGTTCCGACGACGAAGAGTATGATAGGTATCTGGCGCCCTATTTTGATAATGACGGTAACGGACGTTTTAATTTTGATGGGGGGGATTATCCAAACTATGAATTTACAGCATCAACACGATGCAAATTTGTGCCGGAAAGGCGTGCCGACAGTTTAAATAATACCACGGTTACCCTTTATGGTGACCAAACTATTTGGTGGGTATATAACGATAAGGGAAACATCCACTCTCAGTCTCAGGGTGCTTCTATTGGGATGGAGGTTCGTGGTCAGGCTTTTGCCTTCTCCACCAACGATGAACTGAACAATATGACGTTTTATAATTATCAGTTAATAAACCGGTCGTCTTACACGTTAAATAATGCCTATTTTGGAGTGTGGGTCGATGCTGATATTGGTGAAGCTGCTGATGATTTAGTTGGTTGTGACATTAACCGCGGATTAAGTTTCGCCTACAATGGTAATGATTTAGATGGAGATGGAAGCGATGGTTCATATGGTGCTAACCCACCGGCAGTTGGTTTCGACTTTTTCGAAGGACCTTATCAGGATCCCAACGATACCGATGATGCTTCAAACTGGCCTGGAGCCGGTGAAGTAGTTCCCGATTGTCAGCATGGTTACGTTGACTCGCTTGACAATAACAATGAAATTTTATTCCGTATACAGACGAATGAGTTTGATATTTACAACGGTAATATCAACGGACTCAATTTTGGAGACAGAATTAAAGATAACGAGCGTTGGGGTATGAGACGCTTTGTTTATCACAAGATTGGAACCGGAGACTATCACGATCCACAAGTTGCAATTGACTTCTACAACTATTTGCGTGGTATTTGGATTAATGGTATGCCTATGACCTATGGCGGTGATGGTGCAAATGGAACGCTGCGTGCCGAATTCATGTTCCCATGGAATTCGGATGAGTGTGATTGGGGTACTGGTGGCGTTGATCCGGGAGACACCGATCCGGCAGGATGGAAAATGACTGAACCGGTAGATGGACGCTTGTTGCAATCAGCAGGACCTTTTGTTTTGTACCCTGGAATGACGAACTACATTACAATTGGTGTACCTTGGGCCAGGACGAATACCGGAAACCGCGAACACTCAGTCGAGCTTTTGAAGTTGGCCGATGACAAATGTCAAAAATTGTTCGAAAACTGTTTCCGTATGATTGAGGGACCACACGCTCCCGATGTGACTGCTGTTGAGATGGACAGGAGCTTTATTTTCCACCTATCCAACCCACCGGCATCAAACAACTATTTAGAAAAATATTCCGAGGTTGATCCGTTTATTCCGCCAAATGTTGATCCCTTACTCAAAAGGTTTAACTTTCAGGGATATCAGGTATTCCAGTTAAAGCATAAAGATGTTACTATCGATCAGATTTATGACACCGAGTTCGCTAAATTGGTGTTCCAGTGTGACCTTGAGGACAATGTGGACAAGATTGTTAATTTTACCTGGGATGCAGATGCTGGCGGAAACGAATTCCAGGTCATGGTCCGTGGTGACAATAAAGGCATAAGGCACTCCTTTGAAGTGAATTATGATATGTTTGCCACATCGGGTAACTCACGTTTGGTAAACTATAAAAAATATTATTATGTTGCCATTGCCTATGCTTATAACAATTATAAGACATATAACCAGAATGACCCTACGGCTCTAGACGGTCAAAAAACACCTTATTTGGCCAGTCGTAAAGCAACTACCGGGGAGATTAAGAAATACGAGTTTGTTCCACGTCCAGCTCAAGTTGCATCCGGAGGAGTTGTGATAAATTCTCAATATGGTGATATGCCTGCAATTACTGTTCACTCCGGACGGGGTAATTCAGTAAATCCATTGGAATTAGAAGATGATGTAATTGATGAAATTATGGCAAGTGGTTCGGACAGCATTCCATGGAAGGCTCAGTTGCGAAGGTATAAGAAAAATGGTGGCCCAATTCAAATCAAGGTTGTTGATCCGTTGAATGTTGCTGATGGCGATTTTACGATCTATTTTGAACCCGATTCGGTTAAAAGGTATGGTGTGTTGAACCAGGACTATATTTTCACCGTTGCCAATGGATACCAGAATATTGATAACTATGGTTTGATATTAAACACGAAGTGGACGTTAATCAGAAATGGAAATGATACGCTTAGGGGACCACTTTGGATGCGTAGAGGTTATGAATATATTTTACCGGAGTATGGAATTGCCATCAATATTTTCCAAAGTCAATACCCAATAGCTAATGTGTCTTCTGTTACTGGTCTTCCCCGAATTAGAAATGGTTTTCTTGATGCCTCCGTTACATACGAGAATCCATCTCAGCGTTGGTTTACCTGTTTACCAGATAATGAAGGCCAGGTACCCGATAACTGGATACGTAGTGGTAGTTATACCGCTGAAGGTTATGTGGACGTGCAGCTCGATCCGGATCAGGAATACGAAAAAGTTCTTGGTGGAACCTGGGCACCGTATCGACTCACATCAACCTCTAAATTCAATCCGGGAAACCCGTCTGTATCCCCTGCTACCATTAGCTATCAACTTTACCGTTTGCCCAGCATCGACTTTGTTATTACCAAGGACACATCCAAGTGGACACGCTGTATTGTCATAGAAACATGCGAGAATACTGTTGATGCTAATGGTGTTGTAAGTTTCCCAAACCCTATAGCAGAAGGTGGAGCACGCAAATTTATGTTACGCCAAGCCCCGTCCTTAAATAAGATGGGTGTACCGGCTGATTCAATGACGATGGTTCCATCATCGAACCCGAATGATCCTCATTATGTTTCGGCTTACGGTATGAGCTGGTTTCCAGGTTATGCCATAGATGTTGAAACTGGTGAGCGCTTAAATATTGCTTTTGGTGAGGACTCTTATCTTGTTGGTCAGAACGGGCGCGATATGCTTTGGAATCCTACCAATTCGTATGTGTCTATCGATGGTACCCCACAGTTCGGAGGCAAACATTTTGTTTATGTTTTCTCTACGGGTTATGCTCAGACCAACATCCGCCCTTTCCCAAGATACGATGCCGGTAGCTTACTATTTGCCCGTTTTAACCGTGTTGGAACTGAGGGTATAAATGGGGTTATGACACGTATTGGGCAGGCCATGTTAAATGCTGCTTGGGTTACCATTCCTATGATATCCCGACAGTACCAATGGAAATCGTATTCTGAAATGCCTGATAATGAGGTTAAAGTTCGCATAAGGGTAGGAAATCCTTATCACCAGAACACGGGTATCTATGTTGACAGTGCAACACATTCAATCAACAGGGGATATCCTTACTTTACCTTCTCGTTAAACGACCTTGCAACAATACGTAATGTCCATCAGGTACAGGTTGATGCCTTAGATAATATTAATGTGGTACCTAACCCATATTTGGCTCACAATGAATATGAAAAAACGCAATTAGAGAATGTTGTTAAAATTACAAACCTTCCGAATGAGTGTACTGTAAAGATTTTCAATTTCTCTGGAACGTTAATACGCGAGTTCAATAAGTCGAGCGATCAAACCTGGATTGACTGGAACCTGACCAATGCATCAGATGTTCCCATCGCCGGTGGTGTGTATATAATACATGTGTCAGTACCAAACGTGGGAGAAAAGACGCTCAAATGGTTTGGGGTACTTCGTCCTGCTGACCTATCAAATTTCTAACAGTTAATTGAAAAAAGAGGTGAATATGAGAAGGTTAAAAACTATAGCAAGTTTGTTCGTTATCCTGTTATTTGCAACCGTTGTTTTTGCTGGTAACGAACAGAGAGCAGGTGAAGCTGGTGCTACACAATTGCTGATTAATCCATGGGCGGGCTCAGCCGGATGGGGAAATGCCAATATGTCGTCAGTGAACGGCCTGGAGGCAATGTTCCTCAACGTTGCCGGTACTGCCTTTGTTAAGAAGTTTGATTTGGGTTTTTCTTATACAAATTACCTAAAAGGTGCGGATATTGGCATCAACAACTTTGGTTTCGCAACAAAATCTGGTGAAGCCGGTGTATTGAGTGCTTCAATTACAGCTATCTCTTTTGGTGAGTTAAAAAGGACAACCGTTGAAAATCCGGATGGTACAGGGACAACTTTTAAGCCGTCCTATAATACAATTTCGGTGGCCTATTCTCGTCAATTTTCTAACGCTATCTATGGAGGGGCTGTTTTGAAAGTGGTCTCGGAGAAAATAGATAATGTTGGCGCAAGCGGTATAGCTATTGATGCTGGTATTCAATATGTAGCTGGTTCCCGGGATAATTTCCGTTTCGGTGTTGCCATGCAAAATGTTGGTCCAACAATGAAATACAAAGGAAACGGCCTTACCTTCCGTGGTTTTACAAGCGAGGAGTTGTATATGACGTTTGAGTATCCTTCCGCTGAATACGAACTACCTTCGTTAATACGTATTGGTTTATCCAACGATTTTCAGCTTGCTGAAGGACACAATTTGACTGTTGCCGGAACTTACACGAGTAATTCCTTTACACGCGATCAATACTCTGTCGGCTTAGAGTACAACCTGTTGGATTATTTCCTTGTTCGTGGTGCTTATGCATACGAAAAAGACATATTTGACAGTGCTAAAAGACAGACCGTATTTACTGGTATATGTGCTGGTGCAACCATTAAAGTTCCTTTAAACAAGGATAAAGGTTCGTACCTGAATGTTGATTATTCATACCGTGATACAGATCCGTTTGATGGTGTACATTCCATCGGGGTAAGAATCACTTTGTAAAAAAATACGTATCTTTGTAGCGAAAAGGATCCCACTCGCAAGTGTGGGGTTCTTTTCTTTTTATCAGTAATTGTAAAGTTTCACCACGTTGTTGGGTGTAAAGTTTAAGATTTCCCGA
>JBBISE010000033.1:0-25723 GCA_037441445.1 Salinivirgaceae bacterium | reverse complement strand
TTTATTCAAATGCAATACACTAAAAAAAAGAGGCTGCCTTTTTAGACAGCCCCTTAAAAAGAATGTAAAGATTCTTATTTGCGAATTTTGTTAAGACTGCGGGTAACACCAAAAAGTTCGATTGATTTTTTGTTGTATGCCTCAGCTGCTTCTTCCGGTGTAGCAAATGCGCCCAGGTTCAACGCTTTACGGTTAACGTAAATGATTGCCTGATATTTGTTGCCACTTTTTACAACACCACGGTATCCAAATTGGTTGTCGGTTTTTGTAGTGTTACGTACAACGTTTGAAAGAGTGCTCCACTCAAGGTTGTCCAGATTGCAATTGGTTGGGTTGCCATCTTTGAAACGTACCCAGTAGCGGTTTACTTTGTCTGGAGGAGTAATGAATTTCTCAGCAATTAACTTTTGCAGGTAAATAGTTTCATTACGGTACAAACCATCAGGTTGTTTCCAGTTTTTTTGGAAGAATGCGTATCCACGGCTGTGGCGACGAAGGTTTTCCAAAAATTTAATTTTTGCCAAATAAGGATCGTTTACTAAATACTCGTAAACTTTGTCATCAACTACTGCGTGAACGTCAGTGTTTTTCAATGGAATCTTACATGCCATGACTTTTCTGATTTAATGGTTTAAGTTGGTATTGTTTTAACCAATCATTAACAAAGATACACAACTACAAACATTAAGCAATATAATTTTTGGGAAATTTTGTAATAACAAAAAATATGCCAAAGGCTTTTTCCTTTGAATTACAGCGTTTTAATTGTTGTTCTATTTCCCAAAATATTATTCACTGCATTGGGTTTCCAGCTTCTTTAGTAACTCCGTTACCACTTGTCCATGGTGGTGGCTGACATTTTTCGCAAGCAGAAGTTTGCACATCTCTTTTGCGTTGTTGTACTCACCAAGCATGTAATAGTGTAGTGCCAGCTTGTGCATGGCAATGGCCTGATAGAATTTGGAGTTCCCTTTTTCAATGGCATTTTTATAGTGGGCAACGGCATCGAGGGGCTTATTTGTCAATGCATAGGCATCGCCCAACAAGATGGGAACTAACGTGGACATGAAGTAATCCTCAGTTGGTTCAATCGAAGCCAACAACGGAATAGCACTTTGGAAATCGTTGATCTTCATGTAGCAAATGGCAGCATATATTTTTGCCAGTCGGCTTTGTTTGGTTTCTTTGTCCGATTTCTGGATAAATTCTTTAAAGCCTTTATAGGTTTGGGTTCCGTTCAGAGACTCCTCCCAATTGCCTTTTCGGAATGCATGTTCGGCTGACCACATTGCCCTGGCAGCTTCTTTATCTTCGGGTAAAAGATTTTTGTAGGTTTTTAAAAGAAAATAGCTGTCTTGCTGGCGTACAAAGTTTAAAAAGGCTTTTGCATTCGACGAAATGTCTCCCAGGTGTACGTCGTTCTCTACGTCAGCCAGGTACTGGTTTTTCAAACGTATTTGAGGTGTGCTTTTAGGTTTAATCTTTCTCTCCGCTGTTTTCCGGACAATGAAAAGGCCTTTGTCTCCTTTGAACAGTTTGGAGGTCTGACCAACTTTCATGCCCATCAGAATCCCGCGCAAATCGTTTTCGATACCAAGCGATGGAATGTCGTAACTAGCCAATACCATCTTCTTAATTCCAATAACGGGCGAACCCATAACCTTGGCATTTTCCTCCAGGGATTTAGTGTCGTCAATTAAGGGTTTTGTCCTATCGTACAACGTGTCTTTCCTGAATAGCATAACAAAATCGTCTTTAACAATATCCCTTACCTCATAAAACGGCAGGTTACCGGTTGGCAGGATGTCGGAAACAAAAACAATATAAACATTATTTCCCTTTTTAAACGGGGGTGAAATTTTGTTTTTGCTATTTTTGAAACACCATTGAACAATATCATTGGAATTATCAATTTCAGGAACGTTATAGTAAGTGTTTTGAAGCGAAATATTTGTTGTGGCAAAACCATGTTCAATAGCATGGGCGAACAGATCTTCCGATGATTTTGCCTGTTTTGAAATGCGATTTACAATTTTTTCCAGGTTTGCGAAATCTTTTTCATTGGGTTCAATCTCCATATACAATACATCGGCATAAACGTATTCTGATTTAGACGACGATATTTCCATAATATGTATTAAATGTTTCCCGTATGAACCGGATATTTCGAAGTAAAAGTCGCCGGGCGCCGAAAAACAAGCTGTATTGAAAGGTTCAACCAAGTCGCCATATTTTACCCAACCTATTAATCCTCCTTGGTCTTTGTTCTTTTTGTCAATGCTATACCGGGCCGCCAGTTCGTCGAAATTCTTTTTCTCGTGAATTTCCTTCGTCAGTTTTGGAATCAAAAGGGTGTCGGCTCCACTCAGAACGATGTGTCTGATTTTAACCGAATCTGGTCTTTCGTACTTTTCAATTATCTTGGTCATTCTGTACGAGTTGCTTTGAAAAACAGGCCCATATACGTCGTTTGTTTTTCCCTTTTGGAAAAACTCTTGTGTTGCTCCCTGCACAGAAGCAATGTTATATTCGGTAGCAAAGAATTTTATTGCTGGATTCTTCTCTGATAATGCTTTAAAATCAGCCGCAACATGGTTTTTTAATGCCGAAAACCTTTTAAGCTCTTCTGTATGATTATCGGGGTCAATTATGGGTTTTGCCGTAATGTAGGCAACTTTGCGCGACTCGGGTTTGAAATAATCGTCTTCGTATTTTTTGTAGAGGTTAACGAGCAAGCTGTCGTGTGGGATTTCAATATTCAGTGTGGCAAAACTTTTGAATGCGTAGTCGAAATCAATTTCGGTAGATTGATAGTAATTGTAGTATTCCTCTTCTGCGGGGGTAACAAACATCGCCAACGATAATAGTTTTTGGTGCTTGTCAGATTGGTATTTGTTCTCTATCTCGCGGACGAAAACTTCCCAGGTCACTTTTGGGTCACTGGATGTGTCGTTTTTTATCCTGTTAATGAAGTCTTTAGCTAAACTGGGTTGAAAAACACCGTTTTTATCTTTTAAAAAAGGCAGGTTGCGAATGCTTTCGTGCGGGTGGTTTCCAAAAGTCAGATCATTAATCTCATCTTGGGTTACGGCAAGTCCCAGATAATTTACTTCGGGTTTTAGCAAAGCCTGTATATATAAATCGTTCCATGATTGTACATAAAACTGCGCAACCTTTGATTTATTAATGGGCTGCCCCTTCGATACAATATGTTCGTAACGGATCCTGTCATTAAAATTTTTGGCAAAAGAAGAGTAGGGGATTACTTCAGAATAAAAGCCTTCGGGAATTGTGTTGTGCTTTATTGGAGCTCCGCACCCCTGGTCAGTGTTGTGTTGACAGCCTGTAAAAATTATTGCCGTTGAAATGATTACAGGGAGAATCCTGCTGCGTTTTGAGTATTTCTTTGAAATCATGGTTTTTGCTGTTTTGTAATACTTCATTACGATTAAATTTTAGGTGCCAAATTTAGTTAAACCTTCTTTCATTTTCATGGATTGAAACAAGAAAACGTCATAAATTTTATTTTCGTCTCGAAAAACTCTCTATTGATATGTTTTTTTAGCTGTTTACAAGATTTATTTTTTTGATGGCTTTTTTTTTCGGACATTTTATTTATAAATTTGCTGGAGATCAAATCAAAAACCGGAACTTTTATGCCATTTGTTACCGTCGGGGGCGCAACCTTACATTACTATGACATGGGAAGCGGCAAACCAATCGTGTTTGTGCATGGTAACGGTTCGTCCCTGAAGATGTATGAGTCTGAAATAAAGTTTTATGCAACCAGGAACCGGGTGATTTCTTTCGATTTGCCCGGCCACGGAAAATCGCCCGATGAAAAGGTTGTTGGAAACCTCAGCTATTGGGAATATTGTGGTCAGGTTCTTGGAAAAGCCCTGAAAAAGTTGAATATTTCTGATTTTACGATTATTGGGATTAACGGTGGGGCTATTGTTGCCTTGTATTTGGCAGACAATAACCAGGCGGTAAAAGGGGTTTTTGCTGACAGTTTCGAAGGAAATACCATAACCGTTAACCGTGCCAATGATATAATCCGGCAAAGGGAACACCTGAGGCGTTTTCTTTTTTTTAGGTTTTTTTACCGTTATATTTACGGAAACTACTGGCGCCGTTTGTTGGATAATGACTCGGAACGAATAATCAATTTTGCTCAACATGGTGGAACATTTTTTGTCGATCCTATCCACGTGTTTTGTCCGGTATTCCTGACTTGTTCAGCCAAAGATCAAATTATCCCGGATATAGTACAAAAAATGAACAATTTGGCCAAGTTAATCCCCAACTCAAGGGTTGTGGTTTTTGAAGGGGGAAAACATCCGTCGTGCTTGTCCAATAAACGTTCGTACCGTACAATGGTTAATGAATTTATATACGATTGTGAATAAGGATGATAAGGGAAATATGACAATACTACAACGATATTTGGGTTTCACATGCGTCTGTTAATTCGGTCATTCATGTTTCTTCTGTTGGGGGCTACTTTTTCTTTCTCGGTTGCCCAAACGGGAGGACTACGCATTAGCGGTTTCCTACGCGATGGCTGGAAACCCATTTCGGGTAGTTTGGTTCAGCTTTATTCACAAGGGGCTTTGCTGATGGTTGCAGAAACAGATTTGTCAGGTCGTTTCGATTTTGATCTGGAACTTAACCGCGAATATCAACTAATTTTTGCTGCCTACGGATACGTCACCAAACGGTTGAACATCGACACCTCGGTTCGGGACTACGAGGCCAGGGACTGGGTTTACTGGTTTAACATGGAGTTGTTCCCTGAAATTGAAGAAATTGACTTTTCTGTATTTCAACTCCCCGTGGCCAAAGTTTTTTATTCACCAAATTGGGGCGAGTTTGATTTTGATCATACTTATACCGGAAAAATAAAGACACTGAGCAATAATCTTATAAACCTTGTAAAAAAAGAGCGAAATTCACAATATCAAAAGTATGTTGTTTTGGCCGAAAAAGAGATCAACCAGGACAATTTAATCCGCGCTATTGATTTTTACCTTATGGCAAAGGTATGTGATCCTTATTCCCCTTATCCTCAGGAACAAATAAACCTTCTTGATAAGACTTTGCTGAAAAAATCAGATAAGTACGAACGGTATTTAGACCTGCAGGCTCTTGGTGATTCCTGTCTTCGTGAACATGCCTTTGGGAAGGCGTCTGTTTTTTACGCCGAGTCGGTTTCGCTCTTTCCGCAGAGCGAATATGCCTGGTACAAAAACAACTTGGCCGATACGCTCAATAGCCGGTTCGATAACACGCTTTTTAAAAGCATCCGTTTTAACCAAAACGTGGCTTTGGCCGATAGCTACATCAGGGTCAGAGACTATATGAATGCCATGTACCATTACCAAATTGCATCGGAATTAAACCCTGCTGACGAATATGTTTTTAAGCAGCTTCGTTTTCTTAAAACACAGATCAATTTGAACGGAATTGACAAATCGTCTTTTGAATATAGGCGGTTGATTGAACTGGCCGACAAACAATTTGCACGCAGCGATTACGAAGGTGCTGCAAAATATTACCAACAAGCTTTGGACATAAACCCTTCAGATCAGTATGTGAAGATCCAGATTGAAAAAGTAAACCGGAAAAAGGCCCTATTTGCAGGATTCTCCTTCACCCCTGAAAGCAGGAACAACAAGTATCTTGAAGATTTAGCCCGTTCCTATGACAAAGGCATCTCGCAGGAGTTTCACGAATGGCAGGGAAAGAATGTTTTGCGAATAATAATAAACGATGGCAGGGAAGCCCGCGAGTACCTCAAGATTTCAGGGAACAGCGAGAACCGCTTTTACCGCAATGGTAAGGAAATATCTGAAAACATTTTTCACACCGAAACGGAACATTAATCTTCCTGTATCCTTCGTTTATGTGCGTATTTTAGGTATTTTTGTTGCGCTGTCTGGAACCGACCTATATGATCGGTATTTTATTGACAATAGCTTGAAAATCAGTTTTTATGGACACAAATGCAGAACTCCAAATTCAATTTGCTACCCATTCCATTGCAGGAAGTGAAAAGAAATTTAACACGGATATTTGTGAGAAATTCGAATTAGTTAGGGGAATAGGGATTGTAATCTGCGACGGAGTTGATGGCACGAACAACGAAGGTGGGTCTTTGGCAGCGAAATTAGCCGTTGAAGGAATAAAGCGCCATTTTCGTAAGAACCCGGTTCGAAATCCGTTGAAAGCCCTGCAGGGAGCCATGATGCTGGCAAACTTTCAAGTCTATGACCATGCTATGAAAAACGACAGGTTTGCCCGAATGGGAACAAACATATTGGTCGTGTTAATTATTGATGGATTAGTTTATTACGCTTCTGTTGGCTCAAACATCCTGCTTTTACAGCGCGAGGGGGTTTTATATCAATTGGTAAAACCGGAAGCCGATTCATTGTCACAAGCTTCCTTATTGGGACGCGAGAAAAATGCCCGGTTTTCCTTATGCAAAAACCCGGTGCAAGCTATTTCCGGTGATGTTGTTCTTTGTGCTACCGATGGCCTCAACACCGGTTTTTCTGACGAGCAGGTTGCCGAATTGCTTTCCCAGGAAGACATTTCTGTCGATCTTCTAAGCTATCAGATTGTTTACAAACTCGAAGAGCTGCAAAACCCCGACAACACCACCGTTGGCATTGCCAGGCTTACCGATCCGGCGGAATTGCCACAACCGCAAAGCACAGTTGCACCTAACGACACTATTGCGAACGTGAAGCCAGCTACGGAGTATCCCAATCCCTTAAAAAACAATAGATTATTGCTTATTTTCGTCATCGTACTGATAGTAGCATTGACTCTCATTGTTTCAAACTATATATTCAGCGATGAAGGTTTGCCCGAAACAGATGCCCTTGTGAAAAAGAAAACAGAAGCGGTGTCCGAAACCAAAAACACAAAGTTTGACAAAGAGCCCGATCAGGATCAAAAGACTGTAAGTAAACCCAATCAAACTTCCAAAGAAACTACAGCAAAAGAAAGCAACGAAAAATTCCAACTAATGGATTACACGGTACAGAAGGGCGATAATTTCTACCGATTAAGCCTTAGGTTCAATGTTCCATCAAGCCGGTTGGAGAAAATAAACCAAAAGACATCAGCACAGTTGAGGTTTGGACAAAAAATTAAAATACCTGTCAAATCCGTCCATAAAGTTAAAGCTGGAGAATCATTGGCTTCCATTGCCAGTCATTATCAAGTTTCCAAAAAAGATATCCTGAAAGTGAACCAGCTTAAAAACGAAAACCAGTTAAAAGCTGGATCCACCATTGTCGTTCCCTTGTCCGCGCACTAAAAGTATGGCAAAAACATCATCAACCTTCACTAGTCAGCTCTTTTGGGGTTTGATTCCATTAGTTGTTTTTATTCTGGCCGAAAGCCTGTTCGAAACTACAGTCTCAGCCATTATTTCCGTTTCATGCGGAGGTTTGATTTTTGCAATTCAATTTATTCGTGAAAGGTATGTCGATAAGTTTTTAATCCTTGACATTCTGATACTTGCCATTCTTGGAGGCGCCACAGCCCTGTTTCAAAGCGAATTGTTCCTGAAACTTAAACCGGGATTTACGCAAGCCCTGTTTTTAATCTATCTGGCTGTTATTCTTTTTGGTAATAAAAATACATTCACGGGTTTCATTGAGCGTTTTTCATTCGGCAGAATAGCCGTCAATGACGAAACATCGGCATTGCTGCGCAAGAATATGAAGTTAATGCTGTATGTTCTTGTTTTACATACAGCATTAGTTGTGTATGCTGCCTTTTACTGGAGTATGGCTGTATGTATTACCCTTTCAGGCATTGGATTTTTTGTTGCTGTTGGGGTGGCCGTATTTATCCCCTTTGTCATCCGCTGGGTCAGAGCTTGGGGAACCGAATTTGTTCCCATTGTCGATGAACAAGGTAAAATAATTGGGAAAGCTGCACGGGAATACGTTCATGGAGGTTCAAAAGCATTACATCCGGTTGTGCATGTACATTTAATTAATCCTTCGGGGCAGATATTTCTTCAGCAACGTTCGTTAAAGGCAAAGATTCAACCCGGGAAATGGGATACTGCCGTTGGAGGTCATGTTAAATGGAAGGAGACCATTGAGAAGGCTCTTGCGCGCGAAATGTTCGAGGAGACCCGTCTAAAACCAGAAAATAGTAGCTTAATGGCTAACTATGTTTGGAAAAGTGAGGTTGAGTCGGAACTGGTGTTTTCTTTCGTTCAGTTAACCGATGGACAACCGCGGATCAATCCGTCTGAAGCCGAACAGGGGCGTTGGTGGACACTAGAGCAAATTTCAAAGTCGCCACAAGAACTTTTCACCCCAAACTTTCTGCACGAATTGCCCATGATAGAAGACATTCTTAAACGCGCCAGAAAGAGTGGCAAAGGTTATTAATTGCTTCCATAAAAAAGTAAAAACCCACTGTATAGCACTTACAAGCGGGTTTTTGTTTTTCTGTTTACAACCTTATTCCGTCATCTCAGGACGGTTCCGTTTGTACAATTCTTCTTCAAATGTCCTGATATCAGGATGATCTTCAATGGAACCCCAGTCCATATAACCTGAAAGGCCCATTTCTAAACGCTTTCGTTTTTGCTCGGGAGAAAGTGATTCGTATCTTCTCCTTTTTTCCTCCTGAGCTTGGCGTTGTTCGGCCTCAATTTCCTGTCTGATACGCAACATTTCATTTTCTTTCTTTTGGCGCAGGTATCCTGTGGCAACCGATGGAAACAACTCCAGCAAAAGCATTTCATGTTCGTTTTCTGCCAGTTTTCTCGTGTCAGTCTCATAACAAACAATGGGATTGTCAGGCTTCTTATAGCCTTTGGTATCAAATGGTTGTGCTTGTTTATGCCCACAAATCATTTTCCTGAAGTCGGGATCAATGTCAATGGGTGTTTTCCCATACCAGCCTTTTACTAAATTATGAAACTGTGTAGAAACGTTGCTGTACTTATCTTTATCTTCGTTCAAGGCAATAACACAATTTACTGCCTGAGCTCCAACAATTTGGCTGGTTGGGGTTACCAATGGTGGACAACCAGCATCAATACGGACTTCAGGAACCATCTCAAGCACTTTTGGCAACAGATGTTCTAATTTTAATTGCTTCAACTGGGCTAGCATATTTGTGTACATGCCCCCGGGAATTTCGGCATCCTTTACAGCTTCACTGGGCGCATCAAAATTAAACCAGGCTTCAATGTCGTGAATGGTTGCCAGTAAATCAACTTCCTGATCTTTTTTGGCATATTCAATGGCCTTATCGAAAAGCTTGTCAATTTCTTTTGGCAGCTTGTCTTTAGTGATGTCAAACTCGCGTGGAAACTGGTGCGTGGTGTCATAAGCAGACAGTTCGGAGCGGATTTTTCGTAATTCCTTATCGATTTTGACAACAGCATCGATGTTTACATCAATATTGATTCCCAGTTTTTTACAGAACAGATAGATAACCTCGAAAGCTGGTGCTGCCGGGCCTCCTGCAAAAGGCATAATGTTGGTGTCCACAATATCAACTCCATTGACTATGGCTGTAAGGGTAGCTGCCAAACCATAGCCTGGCGTGCAATGGGTGTGAAAATCGATGGGAACCGAAACATTTTTCTTCAGCTCCTTCACCAAAACTGCTGATTTTGAGGGCGTAATCAAACCAGCCATATCCTTTATTGATATCATGTCAGCCCCCAGTTTTTCGAGTTTCTTTGCCAGGTCAATAAAATATTCGACAGTGAAAATTTTCCCAGGCAGCCGTTTTCCCTTTATCAACCAGCTGTATTTCTGGCGCAGGCTATATTTAGGATCTACTGTGTAGCAAATAGCGCAGTCGGCCATACCCTTGTTTTCCTTTACATATTTAATGGTCGAACGCATATTATCAATGTCGTTCAGACAGTCAAAAATGCGCATGATGTCAATGCCACTTTGAATGGCAAGGCGGTTAAACCCCTCGATTACATCTTCTGGATAAGGATTGTACCCAAAAAGGTTCCTGCCACGCGAAAGCGCAGTCAGTTTGCTTGTGGTACCTAGCCCTTGTTTAATTTTGGCTAACCTTTCCCATGGGTCTTCATTCAGATAACGCATTATGGAATCGGGCACCGCGCCACCCCAAACTTCCATAGCGTAAAAATTGGCATCTTTGTACAGGCTTAAAATCCTGTCAATTTGTTTTTGATCCATCCGCGTGGCAAACAAGGATTGCTGTCCGTCACGCAATGTTAAGTCTCTGATTAGCAAAGTTCTGCTCATATTGAATTTGTGATTATGTTTTTTTATTCTGATTTTGAAGTATCAATTCGAAAAAACGGTTTACTTTGTATAACAAACGTTGGACAAAGATATTATGTTTACAGGGAATGAGATTTCTTTGTTCGTGTTTTTTTTCGCGTGGTGCGAAATTCTGTTTTATGTTTAGCAACATATTTATTCTTAGATATTTATGGAACAACAGGAAATACAAAAATCATCAAAGCCGCTTTGGAAGCACCCGTGGGGCTATAAAGAGAGTTTTATAATTATGTTTGATTTGTTGGTTTTATCCTTCATCCTTGAACTTTTGTTGCCACACAAGACGGGGTTGCTGCCCGTATTACCATTGAGTATCATTGTTTTTCTGCTTTTTGGTGTTGCAATTTTGGGAACCTGGCTGTTGTTTAAAGACAAAAAATGGGTTCAGTGGTTTGCTTCGGTACCAGCAGCCATGGCCTCCATCTCGCTTTTTTTCGTTGCCGCCATATTCATGGGCGTTTTTCCTCAGGGAACTGTTGTCGATTTGCCGATATTTAACATGTTAGGACTGACTAATGTAATGCATAGTTGGTTAATGATTGTTTCTACGTTGTTTCTTTTGCTTGTTTTGGGTTTTACGACCTGCAAAAGGGCTATACCTTTGAAAAAGAACAACATCGGATTTTTGCTAAACCATGCAGGACTTTGGGTTATTTTGGCGGCAGCTTCGTTTGGCGCGTCTGATTTGCAACGATTGAAGGTTCAACTATACGAGCAGGCTGATTTTACTAATGTGGCTGTTAACGACCAGAAACAGATGTTTAAGCTGCCGTTTTCAGTGCAACTTATCGATTTTGACATTAACGAATACAATCCCAAGTTATTGATATTTAATCCGCAAAGTCGTGACTTTATAAACAAAGCCGGAAAATCGTTCCAGATGATCGACACTGGTTTTCAGGTAAACGTTTCGGGGTTTGACCTGAAAGTCACAAAATTCATTAAATACGCCGCGTTGACGGACTCGGGCTTTCATGCCACCGACAAGCCAATGGCTACTTCTGCAGCTTTCGTTGAGGCAACAAACCTGACAACAAGCCAGAAAATGGAAGGGTGGATTTCCCCGGGCGGTTTTGGTCGCACACCCGATGTTTTGGAGCTAAATTCTGAATTGGCCATTTCGTTGAGCCCTCCTGAACCGAAAGAATATTCGTCGGTTTTAGCTGTCCGTCATAGCGACAATAGTATTGATACAGTGCGAGTTATTGTTAACAGACCCCATGGCATCGAGGGCTATAATCTGTACCAATTAAGCTATAACAGCCAGTTGGGCAAATGGTCGAACTACAGTGTAATTGAGGTGGTGAGCGACCCATGGCTGCCTATTGTCTATACAGGTTTTTACATGCTCATGGCCGGAGCATTTTTTATGGTTTGGTGGGGACGCCGTATATACGTAACCGAAAATAAAGATTAACCTCCGACAATACCGAGTTAGAAACGTAATGCGAATTTAAAAACACACAACTATGAACTGGGCTGATTTTCCAAAATTTGCTTTTATTTCCATAATTCTATGGTTGATTGGAAGTTTACTTCTTTTCCTTACACGGAAAGTAAAAGGCAAACAGGTTGCAGGAATTGTAATAACGGGTCTGGGAATTGCCGTTTTAACCGGATTTGTAACTCTCCTGTGGATTAAACTAGAAAGACCACCCATGCGCACCCTGGGCGAAACCCGTTTGTGGTACTCGCTTTTCCTTTCGTTGATAGGTTTTCTGGTTTATGTCCGCTGGCGGTATCTTTGGTTTTTGTTTTACAGTGTAATTATGGCAACCTTGTTTTTGATTATTAATCTGTTACACCCCGAGACCTTCGAGAAAACCTTGATGCCCGCGTTGCAAAGCGTCTGGTTTGTTCCGCATGTCATAGTATATATTTTGGCGTATGCTTTTTTGGGCGTTTCCTCGTTGGTGGCACTTTACGGTTTGTACACGTTGCGCCAAAACCAAAACCAAACCCAGGGTCAATGGCTTTTCATGGCCGATAATGTTGTTTACCTGGGATTTGCTTTTCTGACATTGGGTTTGGTCTTTGGTGCCGTTTGGGCCAAAGAAGCCTGGGGGCACTACTGGACCTGGGATCCGAAAGAGACGTGGGCGCTTCTGACCTGGTTGGTCTATATGTTGTACATTCACTTGCGTTTTCACCGGCCACGAAAAATTAGTATGGCCATGTGGATTTTAGCCCTGTCGTTCGTGGTTTTGTTAATTTGCTGGTTTGGAATTAATTATTTACCATCGGCACAGAATAGTGTGCATGTGTATTCGTAAATTTAACCCACATACGTAATCTTTAACATATTCAACCTCTCGCGTTCCGAAAGGGGCGTGCTTCCCAGGTGAACCACAATGTCGTTGGGTTTTATTTCCTGCTTTTTCTTCAGCAAATCAAGAGACCACGCTATGGCCTGATCGATATTTTTATCGAAACTAAAAGCGCAGGCTTTCACTCCCCACAAAAGCGAAAGTTTGCTAATTAGTTCGTTATCATCGGTAAATGCGAAAATTTTTGCATTAGGACGATGTCCTGCGAGCTGGTAAATGGCACGTTCGGAGCGAGTAAAAATTACAATGGCCGAGGCCTTCGATTGGGTGGCCAGCATGGAAGCGTTGTAGCACAACGAATCGACAATGAACGTCTGGCTAAACTCCGATGGCGCCACGCCTCGGTTGTATTTGTAAGCCTTCACTTCGGTACATTGAATAATGTCGTTCATACATTCAATAACCTCAACGGGATATTTTCCCACCGACGTTTCGCCGCTCAACATCACCGTGTCCGCACCGTCAATTACGGCATTGGCCACGTCATTGGCTTCGGCGCGGGTGGGACGGAAGTTCGTAATCATGCTTTCCATCATCTGGGTGGCTACAATTACGGGTTTTGATGCGGCAATGCACTTGTTTACAATCTCTTTCTGGATTATGGGAACTTTGTAAAAATCAACTTCCACACCCAAATCACCACGGGCAACCATTATGCCGTCGGCAAGGTCAATAATATTGTCAATTTCCAGCAAGGCCTCCGGTTTTTCAATTTTGGCAATAACCGAAGTATTCTTGCGCTGTTTCTTAATTAAATCTTTGATTTCCAAAATATCCGTAGCATATCGTACAAACGACAACGCAATCCAGTCCACGTTGTGCTGAAGCGCAAAAAGGGCATCTTCCTTATCTTTTTCGGTCAGGCCGGGCATGGAGATTCTGGTATTTGGCAGGTTAACCCCTTTTTTCGAGGAGAGTTTGCCGCCGGCCAACACCTTGGTTTTTACCGTATCAATCCGGTTTGTTTCTGTTACAATGAGTTTTATTTTGCCGTCGTCAACCAACACCACATCGCCGGTGGCAACATCCTGTGGGAAAGTTTGATAGCTTAGATAAGCCATTTGAGCATTGCCAACACATTTGTGCGTTGTAAACGAAAACTCCGCTCCTTCAACCAGTTCCACGGCATTGTTTTCCACTTCGCCAATGCGGATTTTAGGGCCTTGCAAATCGGCCAGGATAGCCACGTTCATGTCCAGTTCCATATTTAGTTCACGAATGGTTTTTATGGCTTCAACGTGAGTGTCGTAATTGCTGTGCGAAAAGTTCAGGCGGCAAACGGCAACGCCTTTCTGAAACAGTTGTCGCAACACCTCTTTGGGTGCTGATGCCGGCCCAAGGGTGGCGATGATTTTGGTTTTTGATTCGTGATATTCCATGGAGAAGGTTTTTGTTTTTCCAAATTAAGTTTTTTTTGAGGATTATGATATGTTTTCAATTGAGGTCTAACTCACCCCAAAAATCACCGGAAACCCAAAAACCACCACAGCTACCCAAATGGCGTACCAGGGCAGATAGTTGGAAATGGTTTGCTCTACCTGTTGCACACTTCTACTTTTGAAGTTGACAAGATATAAATCTTTGGTTATGAGAATTAAATTCCCAAAAATAAGCATATTCGTGACCAATGCCGCTGTCCGGTTTGGCGTAAAACCATATTCGCCCAAACGATAAAGAATGGCCGAAAGCACCACTAAATCAATGATTAACGTGACTATGGCAAGGGCAAACAGCGTCCATTCCGAAAAACGAATCCGCTTGTCGCCCGAAAGTCCCGAAATGGCAAAAACCACAATGGCCATAACGCCCAAAAGCATGGCGTTGAATACCAGCAGAAAATCGCGGTCGTTGTAGGGATCTTTTCCTGTGACGGCGATACTTGTAAGGTAAATGACTAAGGTTATGAGTACTAACGGACTGAAAATGTTGGCAATAACCGGGGCTATTTTGTTGGTAACCATAGGAAATTTTTGAATTACAAAGGTTGCCACAATGGGTAGCGATACTGCACCACACATAACAATATATTGAAAATAGAATTCACCAATTTTAATATCAATGGCTTCGAACAACGCCACGGTCATTCCGGTAAGAATTCCTCCGGCAATGGCTATCATGGCCATCATAATGGCTAAGTCGCCGTTGTGTTTAATGAAATCGAACCGGGCAGCTTTGTTTTTCAGGTCAAAGTCGATGAAAATCAGTCCATAAAGGCACCAAAACATGAAGGGAAGGTGCAAATAAGTCAGATTGATTGTCTGGCTGGCATGATTGGAGGGAAGCAGGTTGACAAACAGTGCCGACACAGCGAATGTTGCAAAAGTGATAAGGAGAGGCCACCTTTTCAGCATGTTTTTAGTCAACAAGGCAAAAACCGCCAGTCCAAAAAACAGTATTAACGTGGTATTCTTTTCAAAGTAGTGAAATTGATCTATGTTGATGTCAAAAATTTTAGGAATTTTAATCAGGAAACTGGCAATGGCACAGGAAATGAGCAAAAACAGAATCTCTTTTTTGCTGATTTTGAACGTATCGTCCTTTAGCGGAACATAATCGAGCCGGGCTTTCCAAAATTCGATGAGCGGATTTGATCCAAACACAGGGTCGATTTCCCGAAACGCCTTTTCGAACCCTTTTTTGTCTTCCCGGTAAAGCTGTTCCAGCATTTGCGGATTGTCGATATTTTCTTTGATTTTTGTTTGCATGGTGAGTGGGTGTTTTGGATAAAAGCAATTTGGCTAACGTTCAAATATAAGAATAAATTGCTTAAAAACTAACAAATATGAAACGCCCATGATTAAAGAAAAAGACACACAAGAACATGATTATCGGGCAAGCAACTTATCGCTTTTACGTGATCCTTCGCTCCGTTTCTCCACTCAGGATGACAGTCCTTAGTTAGAGGGGGATGGAAAGAAGGCGGCGCAGCCGCCTTCTTTCCATCCCTTTTCCTCATAACTGATTGTCATACTGAGCGCAGCGAAGGATATCGTCGAAAAAAAAAGTATAGTAAAATATCATTTTTAATGTTTCACTTCCATGGACAAGCTGAACGGTTTCCAAACCCCGGTAAAATTTTTCACTGCAAACGTTTGTTGTACCGAAATACCTTTCTATCTTTGCGCCTGTAAATCACGTTGTACTTGTAAACAGAGAACATTAGGCGGAAAATACACGGTGATTGATAAGTCGCCCTCATCAAGAAAAGCAGAAAACCCAGGTTGGGAATTTGATTTTTGAGATCAGGGTGTTTTTGTTTTTATGGTACGTTGAATTTTTATTGACAAACAGAAAAATAAGTAGAATCAGTATGCAAAATTCTAATTTTAACCACCAAATCAGCGAGATGCTGAAAAAGCACAAAAACGTGGGCAAAAACATCAACCGCCGCGACATGATCAAAACCAGTGTCGAGAAACACGAAGCCCTGGTAATGGAATGTGGAGCCCTGGCTACATGGACAGCCCCCGAATCGACCGGACGAAGCCCCAAAGACACCTACCTGGTAAAACACGAGGCAACGCAACATTTAATAGACTGGACATCAGCCAATAATGTCCCTATGGCTCCCGATACGTTCGACATGTTGTTTGAAGATGCCCTGAAAACCTTGGGCGAATCAGAAAACCTGTTTGAGGTTGACCGCGTTGTTGGTGCCGATTCGACCTATGCCTTACCCGTGAAAACCATTACCAATAAAGCCCTTTCGGCCGTTTTTATTGACAACATGTTCCGTCCGGTTCCCAGCGACATAAAGAAAAGTATTTTTGCTGAGAAGCCCTTTACGTTGCTTTCCGTTCCCGACTCTAAACTGAACCCCGAACGATACAACGGTCGTTTGCGCAAAAACGAAAAAGGACAAACATCCGACATGGTTGTGGTTATTGACTTCGAACGCCGCATGGGCATTGTGTATGGTTCGGCCTACATGGGCAGCATGAAGAAACTGATTTTCACCGTAATGAACTACTATTTGCCGTTAGAAGGCATTCTGCCACTGCATTGTTCAGCCAACGAAGGTGCTGACGGTCGCACGGCTCTCCTGCTGGGACTTTCCGGAACCGGAAAAACCACCCTTTCTGCCGATCCAAACCGCGCACTGCTGGGTGACGACGAACACGGGTGGAACGAAACCGGCATTGCCAACTTCGAAAATGGATGTTATGCAAAAATGATTGATATTACGCAGGAGGCAGAACCTGAAATCTGGAATGCCGTAATGCACAAAGACGATTACCTGAACCACGGTGTAATCATTGAAAACGCTATGGTTTACCCTAATGGCAAACCCGATTATTTTGACACACGCTTAACGCAGAACAGCCGCTCTTCCTATCCGTTGGAATTCCTGAGCAACATAAAAAAATCGTCGGTGGGCGGGCATCCATCCACCATTTTGTTCCTTACTGCCGATGCTTATGGTGTTATTCCACCCATCTCGCGATTGGATGAAAACCAGGCAATGCTTTGGTTTTTAATGGGATACACATCGAAACTTGCCGGTACCGAAACCGGAGTAACCGAACCTCAGGTTACTTTCAGCCGTTTCTTCGGTGCTCCATTCATGCCATCGCAACCTGCTGTTTACGCGCAGATGCTGGGCGAAAAAATGAAACAGCACAAGGCGAAGGTTTTCCTTGTTAATACAGGCTGGAGTGGTGGAAAATATGGCGTCGGGTCGCGCATAAAACTGCGTTTTACACGTGCCATGGTCGAAGCTGCGTTGAATGGCGAGTTGGATAATGTACAATACGCAACCGACAGCATTTTCCATGTCAGCGTTCCCCAAACATGCCCCAACGTTCCACAGGAAATTCTGACACCCAGAAACGTGTGGGCAGACAAGGACGATTATGAGAAAACCGCTCGCATGTTAGCCGGCAAGTTCAGCGAACAGTTCGACAAAGCATACGGAAGCCACAATTTGGGCGAGGCTATCGTAAAAGTTTGTCCGGGGAAATAGTTTGTTGACTCACTTTTGGGACAGTAAAAAGTAAAAAAAATTCATCTACTCCGCCCGGAATGAAAGCCTTCGTATCGGGTGGAGTTTTTTTTAACCACAGAGGCATATTGAAAATGCTCTATTTCAGCTTCCAAATTCTGACTTCCTTCTTCGGACATTAAGGCATCTGGGACACAAAGTCACTAAGGAAAAGAACTTCGAAAATCAAAAACCATTATTCCTTTTACTATCATCAGTTTTCTGTCATTAATCCTGTTGTTTATCCTGGTCGTAAACTACGTGTTACTATCTTTTTACAAAACATGCACATAGGCACCGCAGTTTCATATGTTTATAATTTTTCAGTTTAAGGTCATATGGAACTTCATGCCGACTTTAATCATGCCCCTGTGTGTCGAAAAATCGGTTGTCGGCATGGGCGTTTCATGGCGTTTTTAGCATATTCGGCTCCTTCAATTTTTCCATATTTTATTACCTTTGCAAAAAATCAGGGCATTGAAATTGGCTTTTCAACATAAAAACGGGATTATTGGCACATTGCTATTCCATGCAATTATATTGTCTGTAGCTTTAATTTCGGAAATGAAGCAATACCCTCCGGTTACATTTCAAGTGTTGGTTGATCCTGCCACGCTCGATGAAACCCCTGAAGAGGAAGTGGAAAGGCTAAAAGAGGAGCTGGCCAAAGAGGTGGAGCGGTTGTATGAACAACTTGACAGGCAGGAACTTAAAAATGTTGTTATAAACAAGGATTACGATGAACAAAAACCTACGGAATACAAGGCCTCAATGACTGATGAGGAGTATGAACGCGAAATTGTTCGAAATGCGTTGAACCAGGAGGAGTTTGAAAAATATATCGAAAATAAACCCACTTTCGATGATGATGTTCCGGTTCCCGAACAAAAGAAGCCAATTGAAAAGGAGAAGCCTCAAAAATCGGCTTACAAAGGCTCGGCAACCGTTGTGTATTACCTGGCGGGTCGAAGTTCTGTGTATTTGGATATTCCGGTTTATACGTGCGAAGGTTCGGCAAAAGTAACTGTTAATATCGAAGTGTCGCCCGAAGGCCAGGTTGTAAAACAATTGGTGGATATGCAGAACTCCGTTTTTGCCACTGAGTGCTATCGCAATGCAGCCCTTGAAAGCGCAAAAAACGCATTGTTTTCAATGGCTCCGGCGTCGAAAGGAAATCAAAAAGGAAGTATTGTTTACCACTTTATTGCCCAATAATCCCTATTCAATACAACATCAGTTTGGAGACTGCCGGATTTCCCTTGACTCCCCGAAAAACTACAACCACCATTTGAGGTAATACAGGAATTGCAAAACGAATCGAAAAACGGGTTGGCATTTCAGGGGTTATTTCGTTTTCGATGGATTGTAAACTCCGCCCCAGTGAATCAAAAACCTCAATTAACACTTTGTTGTTAACTGAACTAATAACGTCAATTTCCAACAATGATTCGGCCCTGTTGAAACCCAGTTTATTAATGGTGAACGATGCATTTGTTGGTTTTTCAATGTCCAGCAAATTGTAGAATGCGGCATGAAAATCAGGTAGTCCGTAACCCGATAAATTGTTGGGAAGGTTAGCGTTCGATGCTGTTTCTTGCAATGCCTGACGTAGTTGTTGCAAATTTTTCGACGAAAAATATTGCATCAGGCAAGCCATTCCACCGGCAAAAATTGGCGCCGAGAAAGATGTGCCATTTCCGCGATAAAATCCTGATGTATAAGTTGATGGAACCCAAATATCAACTCCGCGGGCAACAAAATCGGGTTTGTAGGCATGAAAGGGCATTCCTATAGAACTGCCGCTCCAGAGGGTACCTGTCGAGTCGGTGGCTCCCACGGCAATAACATCCGGGTGATCAGCCGGAAAGTCAAGGTAACGCCAATCGGTGTTGCCATCATTGCCTGCACTGGAAATTACAACAATGCCCTTTGCTGCTGCCATTCCCGCAGCGCGGGAGCATATTGCCACATCGCCCGTAAGGTCGTTAATGGAATAATTCTCATCCGGGTTGTCGAATTTGTTATAGCCTAGTGAGGAATTTATCAGGTCAACACCCAGGCTGTCAGCAAATTCGGCTGCGGCAAGCCAGTTGTATTCTTCCAATCGGGTTTCTGTTGCCACGTCTTCTGTTCGAATTAAAACATAGCTGGCATCTGGTGCCGATCCAATGTATTTTCCGGGTAAATTTCCTGCCATCAAAGCCATTACAGAGGTTCCGTGTGAATGACTTCCGTAAACCGAGTTGTTAAATTCAACAAAGTCGCGGACAGCCACAATGCGTTGCTGATTTCTTAAAGAATCAAATACATTTAGTTTGTCTAATGCCCGAAAACCAGCGTCAATTACTGCAACCAACAAACCTTTTCCTGTCAAGCCCATGGCGTGTAGTTTAGATATGCCAATTTCCGTTAATTGATTTTCCGTTAATGAATTATCAACCAATGATTTTTCCGGTAATTCGTCGAGCAAAGCAAAATCATCCACGTAATTGTTATTTATTCTGCCAAAAAAAGTGGACTTAATACAAGAATGTCTCCGGCGCCAGAACCCGACGCTTGGAACAACTACTGCACAATTGAGCCATCGGGATGTATAGAGAATTTTATCTGCTATTCCATGGCGTATGAGGCTGTCCAAAAGAGCCGGATTGACGGGTAGATCAGTGCTGTCAATAGGGATTGAAAACTTTTGTCTCCGTTCTAAAGAACGTTGGGATAAAAACTGACTGGGATTTTCAATCGAATATGGAGTTCCTTGTTTGGTATGAAAAAAAACAACGAGAAATGCATCAGCCCTAAGGGCAAAAGGGAAACTCAAAAGAACGACTAAAACAACTATGGCACATACTTTTAACATATATCTTGTGTTTTTTTATCAACCAAGGGGCTTATGGAATTATTCGGGTCATTTCGTATATTGTTCCGGTTACAATCCTCTCGCGAATGGGCTTCGTGAAATCCAAATCGGACGTATTCGACGAGATTTCAGTAACTTCGGAATAAACCAAACCATGTCCGGCAGCCCATATTTCCTGGTTGACTTTGAGTTGAATCAGTGAACTATCGTAGTTGTGAACTATATGAAGAATTGAATCGTAAAGGAATTCCTGCACTGTCCCGGGCAAATGCGCTTTGCGAATTTTTGAATAAAGGCTTACATCTGTCGTCATGCAGTAAACATAGGGGTTCCATGACGCATTGTCGCGAACCGGTAAAAGTGACTTTACCATTCGGCAATTATCGTATTTTTCAATGTAGGAACCTACCGGGGCAGAGATTTCGCGTTCCAGAAACCCTAATGGGGTCATATCTTCATCAACTTTATACATTGAGTAATGTCCATATTTTGCATCATGGGAATTAAAAACGGAATCGACATAAATATCCATAAGATATTCGACTGTATCATAGTAATTTAAGGGCGCATCAATAGTAATTTGGCGGACCATAAAACGCTGTGTTTGATCAAACGGGAAATAGGAACTGTGATCTGGCGGAATGGGAATCTCGGAATTGTTCTTGCATCCCAGGAGCAAGGTCAGACAGAGTAAAAAAATGAATATTTTATTGATTAATAGCATTTTACTCTATTTTGTTTTTTTCAATGATTCCACCTCCTACAACATCATTACCTTCGTACAACACAGCTGATTGTCCGGGGGTTACGGCTGCAACCGGATTCTTAAACCGGACAGACAATTTTTCTCCTTCCGGATACACCATGGCTTCCTCGGGTTTGCTTCGGTAGCGTATTTTTACTGTAACATTAATTCCTTCACTAGGTATGTGGGTGTATTTCATTAGGTTAACATCCGATATCAGTACTTGTTCAATTTCGAGTTCCTGACGTTTTCCCAGCGTTATTTTGTTTTTAACAGCATCAATATCAACAACATAATATGGTTCTCCGAGCGCTACGTTGAGACCTTTACGTTGTCCGATGGTGTAAAACGGGTATCCCTGGTGCTTCCCGACTACCTTACCATCGGCTAAAACGAAATCTCCTGGCCCAATATCTTTTATTTTTTCAGGTTCGGTTTCCATTAAAAAGCGGCGGTAGTCGTTGTCGGGAATAAAGCAAATCTCCTGGCTTTCGCGTTTTTGACTGAGTTTGACAAAGCCTCGTTCTCCGGCTATCTGCCTTATTTCAGGTTTAGTATAGGTACCAATGGGAAAAAGTGTGCGCGCCAGGTTTTCCTGTGTCAGTTTCCACAAAAAATAGGTTTGATCCTTAGAATGATCGACTCCCATGGATAAAAAATAACGGCCATTTTCGAATTTTACCTGGGCATAGTGACCCGTTGCAATTTTCTGGCACTGCATTTCATCGGCAATGGTCATTAACTGACCCCATTTTATTGAGGAATTGCAAACTACACAAGGGTTTGGCGTCCGCCCGTTGAGATATTCCGAAACAAAATCGCTTATAATGGTTTTGCTGAATTTTTCACGGAAATCGACAATGGTGTGACTAATCCCCAATTTTTCTGCCAAATGTTTGGCTTCCATGATTGACTCAACCGAGCAGCAACCCGTCTCCTTAGAAATGCAACTCTCAGAAATCGAGTCGTAGGTGCGATAAGTAACTCCACAGACCTCGAAGCCCTGTTCTTTCAGAAGCATTCCGCAAACCGAGCTGTCAATGCCACCGCTCATGGCAAGTAATATTCTGTTCATTATTACTACTTTTCTTTGTTTCGGGGCTTCGGGTAACAAAAATTTATCGTAAAGGTTTCCTCAGAAAATCCATGGGATCGGCAAACTGGTTAATGTCAGGATATTTATCTTTTTGATTTATAATATCTTCCAATTCTTTCGATTTTCTTAACTCTACTGAAGGATCGGTACACTTGCCGTTTTCGTAGGGAACCGAACTGGTAACTTTTCCGCTTTCGCTGTAATTCTTTTCAATTCCGTGCCGGAGATCGTTTTTGTATGGAATTTCTGATTCAATTCGGCCACTGGGGTAGTATATTCGCATGGTATCGCACAAAACACCATTGCAATACATGGCCCGGATGCGGATTTGTCCTTCGGAATAGTATTTTTCATACAAACCATGTTTTTTACCTTCGCGATAATGGGTTATTTCGTGCAATTGACTTGAAGGATAAAAAAACGTCCGGCATTCGCCGTGCAAAATTCCATCTTTGTACGAATCCTGCGAAATGGGTTTACCGTCGTCTAAAAAGAAATGCCAGATACTGTCGCGTTTTTGATCGGCGTAGCGACCTTTTGCAATGACTTTGGTGGCATTGTTATAGAATTTTGTACTGCTGAACTTGCTTTCTTCGTAAAAATAGGCTTCGGACAGAATTTTCCCGTTTTGATAGTAACGCGTAAATTTTCCAATGGGTTTATTGTTTTTAAAATAACCAATGTAAGCCGGTTTTCCATTTGGGTGATTTACCTGCCAGTGTCCCTGCTTCATTCCGTTAATGTCGGTGTAATTCTTGAGTGTATCACCAGTTTGTCCGATATTTTGAGATATTGCATTGAAAATAAAGCAGTTAATGAATAAAAGGGCAAGAGTGTTCTTCATCATAAAAAGTCGGTTTTTACAGTTTGGAATTTAGAACGGCAAAGGTACAAAAACAGTACGGGAACCTTCGTTTTGTTCGCCAAAAATACGAAAAAATGTTCAACCGTAAATTTCGAAGCATGAGATATTTCATTTGAATTTATACGATACTTGTTTATTTATTTTTCGTTGTTGGTTAAACATTTAATAAATCAATCTGTTTCTTCCTCAAAATTGATTCTACTTATGAAGGCAATCATTGTTGGTGGATACGGATTTTTAGGGCAAAACCTGGCCAGGTTTTTAATTTCGAAAGGTTTCCCTGTGGTTTTAACTTCGCGGAGCCACAGAGCGGATTACCTTAAAGGGGTTAAAGGCATTCGCTGGTCAGAAGGAAACAACGACGAACTGCTGCTCGAGATAATGGAGCAACCATATGTTCTCATAAACCTTGCTGGCGAGGATATTTCAGCGTGCAGATGGACTGAAAAACGGAAAAAGATAATTACAGATAGCCGGATTGGAACAACAAAAGCTTTGATTGAGGCTGTGTTTACCTATCCTCCGAGGGTTTTTGTACAAGGTTCGGCCATTGGAATCTATGGTACTTCCGACTGGACTAACTTTGACGAAAAATCGAACACAGGTTCAGGTTTTTTAGCCGAGCTTACAAAGCAATGGGAAGGGGCTTTTGAAAGCTCTGTTTTGCCCTCAAGTCGTAAAATTATCGTTCGTACAGGAGTTGTACTTGGACAAGACGGGGGAATGTTGAAAAAGCTTTTGCCGGTTTTTCGTCTCGGAGTGGGAGGGAAGCTGGGTACTGGTAAGCAGTTCTTGTCGTGGATTCACATTTGCGATTGGGTTTCAGCGGTTTATTTCCTGATTGAAAATGACTTGTCACAAGGGGCTTACAATCTCACTACTCCTAATCCGGTTACCAATGCCGATTTTACTCAATTCCTTGCAAAACAGATAAATAAGCCCGCACTTTTAACCATGCCGGGTATTGTTCTTAAAGCCCTTTTCGGGCAAATGGCCAACGAAATGCTTTTGAGTGGACAGAAAGTGTATCCTTCGCGCTTAGTGAAAGAGGGCTTTCAGTTCAAATTTGAAACTATTTCAGAAGCTTTGAAACCAGTGTAAAATCTATTAAATCTGTACTTTTATGAACTATATGAGAATAAAGAATCACATTAAACATCAACCTTCAATCTTCATGAACAAACTTGGGATTTTAATGGTGTTTTTGCTGACAATGGGCTTTCTGTCGGCACAGGAAAGGTCTGGAGGCTCGTTACGCGGAAGAGTATATAATCCGCAGAACAACGAACCCGTTGCCTTCGCCAACGTTATTATTTATGGGACAAATACAGGTTCGATTACCGATATCGACGGAAATTTCATTTTCTTCGGTCTTAAACCCGGGTTTGTTAAAGTGGCCGTGAGCGCCATTGGTTATGAAACAGCTATTTCTGCCGATGTGTTGATTACCAACGCCAATACTCCTTATATCGAAGTGGAATTTAAACCAACAACGCTTCAGCTCGAGGAATTTGTTGTGCGTGCTTCACCATTTCGTAAACGGGAGGAATCACCGGTTAGCATGCGTTCCATTGGACTAAAGGAAATTGAGAAAAATCCCGGCGGAAACCGTGATATTTCCAAGGTTTTGCAATCGTTTCCCGGAGTTGCTTCCACTCCTGCTTTCCGCAACGATATTATTGTCCGTGGCGGAGGGGCAAACGAGAACCGCTTCTTCCTTGATGGCGTCGAGATTCCCAACATTAACCACTTTGCCACTCAGGGGGCCAGTGGTGGACCTGTTGGAATAATCAATGTTGACTTTGTGCGCGAGCTCGATTTTTTTGCCGGAGCCTTCCCTGCTAACCGTGGAAACGCCCTCAGTTCTGTTCTCGACTTCCGCCAGGTTGATGGGAACAAGGATCGATTGAAATATCGCACAACTGTTGGTGCCAGTGATTTAGCTCTTACCATTGACGGGCCTTTAGCGGACAAAAATTCTTTTGTGTTTTCGGTTCGCCGATCTTACCTGCAACTTTTGTTTGCCACACTAGGATTTCCTTTCTTGCCTACCTACAACGACATGCAATTTAAAAACCGGATTCGAATTGATGATAAAAACGAAATTACGTTCATTGGTCTGGGGGCTTACGACACAAACGTGCTGAACCTCGATGCCAACGAAACCGAGGAGCAGCGCTACATTTTGAAATATTTGCCAACAAATGATCAGTGGAATTATACGTTTGGTACGGTTTATAAACATTTTGCAAAGAATGGATACCATACTTTGGTTTTAAGCCGTAACCACCTCAATAACGTTTCGCAGAAATACCGGGAAAATGTCGAATCGGCTGAAAACCTTACATTCGATTATGTTTCGAATGAAATTGAAACGAAAATCAGGTACGAGAATGTAACCAGCTCCGGTGACCGGAAATTTCTGTATGGAGCAGGTTCTGAGTTCAACGAATATACCAACGGTACCTACAATAAAATTTTCCTAACTGTCAAGTTTCATAAGGTTGTTGGTTAAAACAATCTTGCTTTGATTTAA
>JBBISE010000032.1:0-25789 GCA_037441445.1 Salinivirgaceae bacterium | reverse complement strand
ACGTAAGAATAAAAAAAAGGACTCAGGTAAAGAGGAGGATTGGGGATGAGCTCGTAATGCGCTTGTTATTAGGCAATAGGAATTAGGGATTAGGGAAAATCTATGGGCCTACGTGGTTTTGAATATCGAACAAGGAGTCACGATTGTTGATTTTGGATCAATTGGCACCATAAACGTTAATACATTAACATCAATCAATAAAAAACAAGACTTATTTTTAAACATCTGTAATACAATCCTTAATAAAGAAAATTAAATAAATTCGAAAAAAAATATTTCCAACTTTAAGAAATTTTCCGATTTTGAGAAAAATATTGTAATTTCGTGCCGAGTTCTAAATGAAAATACCATGGATCGGTTTACTATTTTTGTTGTCGAGGATGATCAGTTTTATGGACAGTTGCTCAGCTTTCATCTTACTCTGAACCCCGATTATCACGTCGAGCACTTTACCAATGGCACAGACGTTTTAAAAAGCCTCTACAAAAATCCGGCTGTCATCACTATTGACTACTCCCTGCCAGATATGAAAGGTGATTTTCTGATGAAAAAAATACATGAGACGAATCCGGAAATCACCATCATCATAATCTCGGGGCAAGAAGACATATCAACCGCAGTAAAATTATTGAAAGAAGGGGCATGGGACTATATCACCAAGGATGACGAAACCAAAGACCGCTTGTGGAACGCAATAAAAAATATACGCCAAAACCACTCGTTACGAAAAGAACTTCAGGAATTGCGGACCGAAGTATCACAAAAATACTCATTCAGCAACGCCATAAAAGGTCGGAGCCCCGAGATAAAAAAAGTTTTTGCCCTGATGGAAAAAGCCGCCAATTCGAAAATTACGGTAACCATTACTGGCGAAACCGGAACCGGAAAAGAACTGGCAGCCAAGGCCATCCATTACAGCTCGGATCGTAAAAAGAAGCCTTTTATAGCTATAAATGTATCGGCAATACCACGCGAACTTATTGAAAGCGAGTTTTTTGGATACGAAAAAGGAGCTTTTACCGGTGCCGATTCACGAAAAACGGGTAAATTTGAAGAAGCCAATGGTGGTACGCTATTTCTGGATGAGATTGGCGAAATGGAACTCAATATGCAGGCTAAACTTCTGAGAGTGTTACAAGAAAAAGAATTTACCCGTATTGGTGGTAACCAGGTAAATAAAACCGATTTCAGACTAATTGTAGCCACAAACCGCAACCTGGCCGAAATGGTTAAAATAAAAAAATTCAGGGAGGACCTTTATTACAGGCTCTTGGGTCTGCCCATCCATCTTCCCCCCCTCAGGGAACGAAATAACGACATCATCCTTTTGGCTAACTTTTTTATTGGCGAATATTGCAAGGAAAACGGATTGGAACTCAAATCGCTGGATTTAAGTGCCCAGAAAAAACTCATGCAGTATAGTTTTCCCGGAAACATCCGCGAATTAAAAGCAATTGTTGATTTGGCCTGCGTGATGTGCAAATCAGAAATAATTAAAGCTGAAGACCTGAACTTTAACGAGCACTACTCGGTCGATTCCTTGGTTATGGAAGAGTTGAAATTGCACGAATATGAACGAAAAATAATCGGACATTTTTTAAGCAAATACAATAACAACGTTGTACTTGTGGCCCAAAAACTGGGCGTTGGAAAATCAACTATATACCGCATGCTGAAAAACAGGGAGCTATAAAAAAAGAGAATGGCTGACTTTGGTTCAAATAACAAACCAGAAAACTTATTGCCAGTGCTGTGCACGCTGGGCAACTCTGTGGATTTATCCAGCAATCTACAAACAATTGAAAACTACTTGCTTGAACACTGGCCATCAGGAAAATTTACTTTTTATGTAGATGCAGAGAAGTGTTCACCCATACGCCGCAATGTATATCTTCTGACAGGAAACCCCAGACATAAGATAAAAGTACGGCATGAACTTGACAAGCAAGCCCCTCTTTTTAATGCACTTACAAGAAAAGGAGATCTTTGGCAAAACATCGAAAAAGAAGCCGAGAACGCGGTTTTAAAAGCAGCGGAACATGGGTATAAACACTGTTTAATTAACCTTGAACAAAACGGTGTCATGCTTTTGTCAGTTCCTGAAGAGCAAAAAATTGACGAGAAGGCAATTTCGTTTTGCGGACCTGTTTTCCAAAAAGCCGGATTTGTGCTGATCAACTGCATTAATTATAAAAGACTGGCAGAAAGCCATATAGAAGTCCCGGCCAAGATTCCGTTAGGACATTATCAAACGCCTTACCGGCAACTGGCTGACAACCTGAATGAAGGTCTTACCCTTTTAACCACCGAACTAGAAATAACTTATTGCAATTCGGTTTTTGCCGGCATGGTAGGCTTAGAAAAAGATGAAACCATAAACCAATCTATCTCTAATTTTCTTTTGCCCGAATGCTTCGATCGCCTAATACTGCATATCAATGCCATTAAAAAAGGGCAAAATGCCCCATTCGAACTCAGGCTAAAAGCACCCCACGGCACACGTTGGACCATAGTCAGTTCGGCCTTCATCGAAGATACTTTTTTAGGAACACGACTCATTTCCTGTAGTTTTTTGGATATAAACGAAAAAAAAATATCTGAAACAAAGCTTAGTGAACGCGAGGAGCTACTATCGCAGTTAATTTCTTCCATTAACGACTATTTTTGGATTTACGATTTAGACAAACGGAGTCTGGCTTTCTCAGGGCCAAACTTTCACAAAATTTTTGGAGCCAGGACACCCAATCCCGCCAAAAGCCCATTCAGGCTTCTTCGGGCAATACATCCAGCAGACTTAGACCGGATCAAACAAACCATGCGGGGAGCTTTACGCTTCGAAGAGATAAACATCGACTTTAGAATAATAACCTCCAATAACAATCGGATTGTACGGGTAAAAGCCTTTCCCGTTCCCGATCCCGATGGTAAAACCAGAAGATATGCCGGGATTGCATCGGATATTACCAGGCAAACCCAAACTGAAGAGAAACTGTTCGAGACAAGCCAACAGCTAATAAACACAATCACGGCCATGGGTGATTACCTGTTTTTAGTTGATGAGCAACAGAAAGTCATAAGCCAAATTCCGATTTCACAAAGCCCAAGTTACAAAAACAAAAATTTACAGGATCTGGAAATACCCAAAGAGGCCAAAAGGCTAATAATGCACGCTTTTCAGGTATTAAAACACAGTTCGCAACCCATCTCGTATGACATTATGGCCAAAGAACGAGCAACAAACCTTTGGTTCAACCTTACAATAACACGCCGCGAAAACCGCGATAAATCATTCGGAGGAATTGCAGTGCACAGCCGGGAAATAACCCAGCGCATTGTAGCTCAGGAAGAATTAAAAATTGCCTCGAATGTTGACGAAATCATAGCCAATACATCGACCCGGTTTATTAACATCACGCTTGAAAATATCGAACGTGAGATAAACCACGTGTTGGAACAGATTGGGCATTACCTGTCCGTTGATTACGGGTTTGTTTACTTGTTAAACAAAGAAAAAAACGAAGCCAGACTGAATCATCATTGGGCCCGGAAAATTCACACAAAAATGGAAACGCTTCCAGGCTTCATTCCTTCCGAAAACATCGGTACCCTGCTTAAAAGGCTAAGGAGAAGCGAAACCATATCCATCAAAAATCAGGAAAAGCTTTCGAAAAAATATCGGTTTGAACGGCACATGCTCAGCACTTTACAGATTTCAAATGTAACTTTTGCTCCTATTGTTTCCGAAAACCAACCCATTGGTTTCGTCGGATTTGCAGCTACCTCAAAAGACAAAGAGTGGAACAAACACCACCTGAGGTTATTAAAACTATTGGGTGAAATTTTTGCCAATGCTATCAGCCGAAAAAATAAACAAGAACAAATAGACATTGCCACCAGCAAGCTTGGTACCATTATTCAAAATTTAAACAGCGGTGTACTTCTTGAAAACAGTTGGAACATTATTGAACACACGAATCAAAAGTTCTGCGATTTGTTTCAAATCGATGTTCAAGCCCTTGAACTAGTGGGACAGGAAAAGATGCTTATTGACAAGGTTACAGCAGAAAATAACGATAACCCAATCGGTTATTTGCAACAAATTAATTCACTCAAAGAAAGCCTGAAACCCGTAATAAATGAAGAACTACGCTTCAGTAATGGAAGAATTTTTGAACGCGATTACACTCCGCTATTTTACAACGAAAAATTGGACGGGCATTTTTGGCAATTTCGTGACATTACAGATAAGAAACTAACAGAAAGGCTTATACAACAAAACGAATTGCGTCTGAAATATGCACTGGACGCTGCCAACGAAGCCATTTGGGAGTGGTCCATCCACAGCGATTCGTTATACCTAAGCCCACGTTGGTTTGAAATTACACACATACCGGTTGACTCCATCAACACCATGGAAGCCTGTTTGGAACTGATTGTACACGACTATAAACATGCTGTCATAAAAAGATTAGACGAAATCAAACAAGGCAGGATTAACCGCTTCGACCTTGAATTTCAGATACATGTACCAAAGTCATCGCATGTTTGGATTCTGATGAAAGGAAAATCGACCGAATTCCAACACCAAACTCCCATTAAAATAGTGGGCACCTTATCGGATATCACCGAACAGAAAAACCTGGAATTCGAATTGCTATACCAAAAAGCCAAAGCCGAGGAGGCCACCGAAGCAAAAAGCCGTTTTCTTGCCAATATCAGTCACGAAATACGGACTCCAATGCATGGGATTGTTGGACTGACAGAGCTTCTGTATGGAACAAAACTAACTGCCGAACAAAAGAAGTTCATGGATGCTATCAAAGCATCATCGAACAATATGCTAACGATTTTGAATGATTTACTCGATATCAGCAAAATTGCTGCAGGGAAATTGACAACCGAGAAAACAGGATTTGAGCTGGTGAGCATTGTTTCAACTCTTTACTACACGTTACAAAATCAGTCAAAAAAACGGGGGAACACACTTAAACTAGAATTAGACAGCAACATTGCTCCCGTGCTTATTAGCGATCCTGTAAGACTTAACCAGGTATTGCTCAATCTCTTGAACAATGCACTTAAATTTACGGAATCGGGTTCAGTAACCTGCAAAATAGATTGTAAAAAAATATTTCCAGACCAACAAAAGATACGTTTTGCCGTAATCGACACCGGAATAGGAATAAAGTCCGAAGACCTTACCCATATTTTTGAGCGGTTTAACCCGGTAAGTCAGGCAAGTGCAACAAAATATGGAGGAACCGGACTGGGACTGAGCATCAGTAAACAGTTGGTTGAAGCGCTGGGTGGTACCCTCTATGTGAAAAGCCAATTGGGCAGTGGAACGGTCTTTTGGTTCAACCTGACAATGAAAACAGGACAACAATCGGATATACAAGGACAACACAGAAAGGTAGATTACACAATCATTCCCAAAGACAAGAAAATTCTGGTTGCCGAAGATAACCCAACCAATATTGTCATAATAAAAACGGCCCTGAAGAACATGGGAAACGACCCACATATTGTAACCAATGGAGCCGAGGCATTGAAAGCCATTGAGCAGTCTGCTTTTGACCTAATAATAATGGACATTCAAATGCCGGTAGTTGATGGGTATGTAGCAACCAAAATAATCCGGCAGCAATTAAAAATAACAACACCAATTATTGGATTATCAGCCGAGACAAACCGTAAAAAGATTCAAAAATACATTCAGGCCGGCATGAACGATTTCCTGCCAAAACCCTTTGACCTGGAACAGCTTATATCGGCCATCAACACGTTTCTGTCACTGGATGTCCATCCGAAAAAAGATCTGGAGACTGGAATCCGTGCTACCTTTAGTATGGATAAAATCAGATATCTGACAAATAATAACCGGGAGCAAATCAGCCAATTAATAGAAACCTTCCTTGAGAACACGTGCAAAAATGCTTCCCAGATTAAAGAGGCCCACGATTCCCGCGATTGGGAAACACTCTATAAAGTATCGCATAGAATTAAACCCGCAATTGACACATTAGACATTGTGCCATTAAACAAAATAATCCGGCAATTGGAGATTAATGCGCAAAAACAAACCGATAATGAACAAACAACAACACTGGTTGATGAAACAATACGACTTCTTTCTGAAGTATGCAAGGATCTGAAAAAGATTAAGGGGATTATTTAGCGAACGGACTCAATCCTTTTGGGTAAAATTTCAATACTAATTTAAGGTATAATTTTTGTTGGCAGAAAACCTCATTGTCCTACAAATCCAAAAGCCAAATCACAATGCAGCCCCGACTACGAAAACTAACCGACGAACAATGGGAGAAAATCCCTTATGCCGACAAGCATTACGAAATAAGTAACTATGGCCGAATTCGCAGTTTCATGAATAAGTCAGGCCAACCCAGAATTATCAAATTGGGAAAAATCCGTGATTTCACGATAGCACGTTTTCGCTGTTTAGGAAAACTTCGTACTTTTTTAGTGCATAATTTAGTGGCAGAAATGTTCATCCCCCGCGACAGCGACTTGCAAGATTCAGTAATTCATATTGATGGAAACAAAAGGAACAACAATGTATCAAACCTAAAATGGGCGACTAAAAGGGAAACTATTCAGCACAGCAAAGCTCTCCTGAAAAAGAAAAAAACAAGAGAACCCGAAAAATTTGATGGTAAAAAACTCACGGCCCCAGATGTAGTTCATATAAAGAAAATGTTGGCCAGAGGCATAAAAAGTACAATTATTGCCCAACTTTTCGCGGTAAGCGCAATGCAAATAAGCCGGATAAAGAACAACACCAATTGGCAGCATATTACAGTCGAAGAGGAAAACAGTATCCAATAGTCAGGTGTAAAAAAGCAATTGTAAACGTTAAGAACCGCTGTACCCTGATTTTTCACACTATTGTCTGGCCCATTTACAACTTAAGGATTAACAAATCATTAACAACCCATGAGTTGAATATTTTTCGCGATTGGTGCAGTTTTTCTCGAAACCATTTTGTATCTTTCGCAACAACAATCTCAGAATGAGAAAACAAATAATGCCAACTACGAACTGTTTTGAACTTCTTTATTTTCAAGGAGTTGTAACCTTTGATACGGTATCTGGGCTTCTTACTAAACTCGAGGAAGTAGTCAGGCCTTTGGGTATAGAAAAGCTAAGGTACAAACGTTTGTTTTCAACGGCTGTTGAGATTTTGGAAAACATCCAGATGCATTCCGTAAAAATTGAGAATGGCCCTTTTCCCTCATTCAGGTTATCATTCAAGGAAAACGAGTTTGTTATCGATAGCTGCAACATAATTTATTCATCGGACAGAGAAACCCTAATCGATAAAATTGATTACCTTAACAATAACCTTCCAAATCTTTCTGAAATGTTTAGCATGAACCTTATTAACAAAAATCTTAGCGATAAGGGCGGTGCCGGGTTGGGATTATATATTATACGCAGGAATTCGTCTGAAAAAATTTCCTATAAGACAGAGCCAATCAACGATAAACACTATTACTTTTGTATTTCAGTAATTGTGTGATGCCATAAATTATTAAGCTGTCATAGCTGACTGAAAGAGATGACAGGGTCAATAAACAGAAACAGAATTGGATTGTTTACTTTTAAATAACTATATTTGCAATCAAGACAAGAGACTTTCCACATGCGACAAATCCTAAGAATTGCGATTAAATTCATGTGAAACTGAACCGAAAAAATACAAATGTATGAAGCCTATCATAATCGATGAAACAAACTCAACCCCTCAGGTTATTTTTGACATCAACAATTATCAGTTTGAGATAAAGGGATGTTCAAGACCCGAAAATGTTCGACAGTTCTACCTTCCAATAGTCGAATGGCTGGAAAATTTCAATGCCAGTGCACCTGAGTTCGCAGAGCACTTCTCGGTAAAACCCGCTGTTTTCAAATTTAAACTTTCATATTTCAATTCAGCAAGTGCTAAATTCATTCTTGACATATTGCTATTAATCAATAAGATATACAACAACAACATCAAAACATCTATCGATTGGTATTATGAAGAGGGCGATGAAGATATGCTTGACGTAGGAACGGAATTATCAGAGACGGTTGATTTCGATTTCCGATACATCGAAATAAAGCCAAACTAGTTCAAACATAAAAATAAAGGGGCTGTCTAAAAAGTTCCCGGTTTGTCATCGCGAATGCAACATAGTAATCTATTTTACTTGATAATCAGAAGTTTACATCGTCGTTCCTTCTTGCAATGACGTGCTTTTTGGACTTTTTAGACACCCTCTTTGTTTTTATCACTTTCCACGTTTTCCGCATTATCGCTGGCAACAGGCGTATCTTCCTGCGCTTTTTTAATGAAATCAATCAGAACCGGACGGTTACCGGTGGTTGTGTTGCCATTCAACCCCAACTGGTGTTCCTTCCATTTCTGTATCCTGGCCGTGTTTATTTCGCGTTGAGCTTCGGCCAGTTTTTCCACCGATTCTTTACTCGAAGCCTGATGGACAGACATCTCGGCCTGCACCATTTCGTGTTCCAAATCTAATTCGCGAAGCAGTTGGTTGCGAATACTGGTATAGGATTTTTTTGCCTCGGCACTTGTCCTAAGCTGCTCCAGGGCAAGCAAATCGTCGTATGGACCGCGGTTTGAAATCAACTTAACAAAAATAGGCGAGGTTTCAATAACCACAAAAAGTAATAAAATAAACCACGAAACAGCATCCACCGATGGATCTTCCTGTTGCAATTCGTTCAAACTTCTGAACCTGGAGAGAAAACCCTTAGTGCGAGTTATAATTACCTGATTTGCAGTCAACAATTGATCTCGCTCGCGCTGAAGAAACTTCAGCCTTTCAAAATTTTGTTCAATAAGGGGAAAAAAACGTGTTTTAGTCTCATCTAATTCCGCCTGTGCCTTGTCATATTCAGCCTTCTTCTCACGGAACACAGACCCTTTTCCGGCAATTCCTGTTCCACTGGTGCCCTCAGCTTCAGCAATATACATGGAAAACAATCGATCCCTGCGGGAGGTCATTTCGTCAATTCGTGACTGTAATGAATCGTTTCTGTTTTTCAGTTTTTCTATTTCAGAAAATTGAACAATTAACATGCTGTCAGCCTGTTGCCGCTGCTTAAGTTGCCCTTTGGCCATCCTGGCCTCAATCTCCTTTTCAAATAACCTCATCTCAACAGGCCTGGCCACGACAACTGCAATAAAAACAGATAATACTAATCTGGGAAACGCCATAAACAATTCTTTCCACCACATCTTTTCTTTCCTAAGCGATGCCACAAGGTACCAGTCAAGGAAGAAAATCATGGTTCCCCAAAACAATCCAAAAACAATGGCAGCCCATAAGGTCTCAAACACCATCCAAACGGCGTAACCACCGGAAAGGGTAGCAAGTAACCCAGTTAAGAAAACAATAATCCCAATTCCAAGATAAACGTTTATTTCGGTTGGGCACTGTTGTAATATATAAATGCGTCCTCCACTACACCACGCAAAAAAACGGGAAAATCGGTTGCCCCTCCAAAAATCTTTGTCGCTATGAATGTTTTCAGTCATCTTTCAGAATTTTGTAGATAATTACGCAATGGCATGGTAAAGGGTTTCTGTGTAGCCTTAAAACTTGAGGAAATCGGCATCATCGAGGTTGTTTTTCAGAATCATCGGATTGGGAGTCGATGATTTGACCTTGACGGGCTTATCAATCAATGCCTTTGTCCGTGAAAACCCAGTTTGATTTGCCTTAGAGAGCGGAGCAACATTACAAACAGGTTTTTTCATCTGGTTTCTAACCATAGAGTTATGTCTGGCTTGCATTTTCTTTTTGTCGTCGATGGCAAAATAACTGATGGTTTCCCTGAGTTGCTCTGCCTGATTGATAAATTCCTCAGCGTCGCTTGCCATTTCCTCACTTGAGGCTGCGTTCTGCTGAGCAACCTGGTTTAATTGAGTAATTGCATTGTTAATTTGGTGTGCACCCTGAGATTGTTCAATGCTGGCCGCCGCAATTTCACGAATTAGCCTCAGATTATTCTCTACCTTGGGCACAACATCGGTAAGTTTTGCAGAGGCTATATCCGAAGCGGCTTTTAGTTTATTTGAAATATCTTCGATTTCTTGAGCTGAAGCTGCGGCTCTTTCAGCCAATCTCCGAACTTCAGCTGCCACAACCGCGAACCCTTTCCCTTGTTCACCGGCACGGGCGGCTTCCACTGCAGCATTCAGGGCCAGGATATTGGTTTGTGAAGCAATATCGCGAACAATTTTTATTTTCTCGCTTATTTGTGTTGTAAACTCCATTGCTTCCTGCGATGCTTTAACCCCTGAAATAACGCCGTGCTCGGTTTCAGTGGCAATTTTCTCGGCTTCCTTTGAAAAATCTGAACTTTGCTGGATATTACTGACCATTTGTTCCATGGAGGAAGAAATTTCCTCAATGGACGAGGCCTGCTGCGATGCCCCCTGCGACATTTGTGTAGATGTTTCCTGTAATTGTCCACCTGAGGAGTGCAGATATTCAATGTTTCCTTGTATTTCGCCTATGATTTTCTGCAAATTTGTTTTAAGTTTTTCAGTTGCCGTGTGCAACATCCCAATGTCATCTTTTTCGTGCAGTAGCTTTTTTTCCGTCTCAACAGTTAAATCTCCTCCGGCCAACTGTTCTAATTTTTTAACTGCATTGAACAGAGGCTTTACAACCACGATTGATGCCAGGTAAAAACACAACATGCTGACAAGAATGTTAATTAAAGGAGAAATAACACTTACAACCGGATCGCCATCATAAAACTTGTACCGGATACCAACGCTCAGCATCAGAATAAGCAAGTTAATAAGCCAAATAATTCCCACGCGAACAAATACCGATCGTTTAAAGTACTTGTTTAAGAGCCAGGTGGCGGCCAGACTGGCGGCTACTATGCTTACTAGGTTGGCGATAAAGAAGTTCATACTTAATGATTTTGAAAGTTGAATTTTAAAGAAATTAGTCCACGGTAAATGTAGTGTTTTTTAATGGCATTGTTTTGTAAAATTATTCGTATGGTTGGAAATATTTAGGTTTTAAAAAACTGGAGTGTATTTTTCAATTGCTCAGCCTGGGAAGTTAATTCCTCGCTACTGGCCGCCATTTGCTCCGAAGATGCAGCATTGCGTTGTACAACTGTGTTTAATTCCTGAATAGCATTATTAATTTGCTTAGCTCCGGTCATTTGTGTGTGGCTTGCTTCAGCAATTTCTTTTACCAAATGGGCAGTCTCACCAACCTGTGGTACCATCTTCTCCAACAATAGGGCACTTTCGTTTGCCAGGGTAATGGTTGTGTTGGCCAGGCTGTCAATTTCCGATGCAGCTACAGAGCTCCTTTCAGCTAACCTTCTTACTTCGGCAGCCACAACGGCAAAGCCTTTTCCGTATTCGCCAGCACGAGCGGCTTCAACAGCGGCGTTCAGGGCCAAGATATTGGTTTGGCGGGCAATCTCGTCAATGATAGAAATTTTATCGACAATAGCCCGCATTGAGGCAACCGAATCCTGCATTGTTTTGTTGCTCTTTTCAATGGCCACAGAAGTTTCTTTGGCAATTAATTCTGATTGTCGGGTATTTTTCACGTTAAGTTCGATATTCGAGGACATTTGATCCACTTCGGCACTGATCTCTTCAACGCTCGATGCTTGTTCTGATGCCCCCTCGGAAATATTTTGGCTTATCTGGCTGAGCTCGGTTCCAGCATTCGAAACTTGCAAACTCCCCTCAACTACATCACTTACAATATTGCGGAGATTCTCTGCCATCATTTGCATTGACTTCAACAACTCACTGATTTCATCGTTAAAATGCGTATCAAAATCAACCTTTAGGTTACCTTCGGCAATTTCTTTCGATATACTTACTGCACTTTTTATCGGATTTGAAATACTTTGATATATTACATAACTCAATGGCAAAACTACAATAAGCAACAGAAAAATGGTAATAATAATGATTGTTCTTAAGGTTGCTTTCTTGAAATCGTTCATGGTTTTTGAGATGCTGAGTTTCGCATCTGCCACATTATCAATGTACACGCCAGTACCAATCCAGATATCGGTTCCTGGAATCATGATGCTGTAGCTGAGCTTATCGACCAATCCTTTCCCCGGTTTGTCAAAGACATAATTAACGAAATCGCCTCCACGGGCAGCGGCTTTTGCCAGTTCTTGCACAAAGAAAGCACCTTTTGGATCGGTGGTTTGTCCAAGATCCTTACCTACATTTTCTTTTTTTGTAGGTAAAGCAACACAGGTTGTGTTTCTGTAAGCAAAAAAGTATCCTGATTTATCCGCTTCGAACCGGATATGCTCAACCATGGAACGTAAAATATCCTCTTGTTCTGTTCTTTCCTGTACATCTTTTATCCTGTCCGAAATGGCCATTGCCATGGCTGAAGTGGATACTTTCAACTTCTCTTTTTCGCCGGTTAGCATTTTCTCAATGGTTTGTTCTACAGATTGCTGGTTTAATTTGTTTAAACCGTTGGTAATAAACGCAACAATCATAATTATAATGATAATAAAAACGCTGATTAGCAGCAGAAGCCGTGTGGTGATATTGATTTTTCGCATAGTGTGAATATTTTATAACAGACAACTTGGATTAACATTTTGTTTACAAACAGTCTGGCTAATTTATGAATATTTTTGGTAATTTTGGAAGTTATTAACACTAAAACCTACAATTATGGACTTAGAAAGTACATCAAACGCAAAAAGAAACATGACAGGCCTTTTATTCGTGGCCTTTGGTGCATTATTGCTCCTCAATAATTTTAACATGTTGGCTCCAAAAATAGAGGATGTCTTTCTCTCCTGGCCCATGATTCTGATAGCCATTGGTTTGATTAGCCTGGCAGGGAAAAATTACACATCGGCTGCCATTTTCTTTGTTATCGGCGGATTTTTTATTCTTCCCAAAGTATTTGATATAGATATCCGCTTTAACCAGCTATTTTGGCCGGTTATTATCATTCTCATTGGATTTGGAATTTTGGCACACCACTGGAGCTCAAAAAAAAAGTACGTGATTGACGAAAAAATTCTTGGGAACGACCAAATTGATGAGTTTAACCTGTTTGGCGGCGGAAACCGCATCTTTCAGGGTAGGGAATTTAAAGGCGGACGCATTACCAACGTTTTCGGGGGTTCTGACATTGATTTCAGTGGCGTAGAATTGGGCGAAGGAACTAATGTCTTGGATTTGACTTGTATTTTTGGCGGCGCCAAGCTGCTTATTCCTTCCAATTGGTGCGTGAAAAACGATATTGTGAGTATTCTAGGCGGGGTTTCTGAAAAAAACAAAGGGCCAAAAACGGATGCGTCAGGAAAAACCTTAGTTATTACAGGAAAGGTTGTTTTTGGTGGAGCTGAGATTGTAAGGGTATAGGCGCCCCCCCTATTCCTCCACTTTCTTGTATATGTGCAGTGTGCGTTTGTCGTTGGTATTCCGGACAAAATAGTACTTGCGGTCAGGGCTGTAGAACTTTACCAGACTCAGGGATGCTGTAGTGGCTACACAGCCACGTGGGGTTTTATCGCAGCTGATGTCGCGAATTGTTTTATTCTCGAGGTTAATTATTTTATAATCAGAAGAAAACCTGCTTGCTTTGACGTATAGACGAGTGTCATTCTCAGCAAAATAGCAATGGTCTAGTTCAATGATGTTGTCAATCCAGTACGCCCCCATAAGTGTCATTGAATCAAGGTTATAAACCGCAATCAATGAATTTTTGTTACCGTAATCAGCCAATAGAATTTTTCCACTTTCACTCAATTTCAGGGCGTTTAATTGATATTTTCTATCACTACTATTACGACTAAAGTCGAGATGGGGAGGTTGAAATTCGGCAACCTGTTCGTAATTTCCTTTTTGTGAAAAGGAGTAGTTCGATAGACCACTTATCAGTATGGTAATTAAAAGAACGATAGGAATTCTAATCATAGTTTCTTTTACTATTAATTACAAAATGCAAAGTTATGAAATCAGATTCACATTGCCAATAAAAATCTTCAGCATTGGACACCTATGCATAATTTTCTGTTTTAGGAACCGAATTGTGCACCAACTAAAAAAAACTTGCTTACTTTAGACCCAACAAAAATGCTGTGAAAACAATACCTTAATTAACTGACCGCTAATACATTTTCTATGAGAACAAATCTACTAATTTTTGTATTCCTTGCCACAACGTTAATTGCAAAGGCACAGGAACGGAGTGATGTTTTGACCAGGCAACGCAGCCTGCAAAAACTCCGGAATTATGAGGAATCGAAGGCTGGGAACATGTTTGATGTAATTCATTATGAACTAAACCTGAGCATTAATCCTGCTGTTGACTATGTTTCGGGCACTGTCACTACAATCTTTCAAATGACCGAGGAAAGCGAAACAATCTCATTCGATTTGAGAGGCAACATGATTATAGACAGTATAAAATTCAACAATCAAGGGGTTCCCCATACATTTTTGAACCATATAATATCTGTAACACTCCCTTCTGCGTTGGAAACCGGAGAAATGGGAAGTATATCAATTTCGTATCATGGAGTACCACAAAGTTCGGGCTTTGGCGCATGGGAACAGACAACACACAACGGAGCCCCTGTAATCTGGACACTAAGCGAACCCTACGGAGCCTATACCTGGTGGCCCTGTAAGCAAACATTGGTTGATAAAGCCGACAGCGTTGACATTATTGTTAACACAACTGCAGGAAACAGAGTGGCATCGAATGGTTTATTGATTTCAACAAACACAACCGAAAATGGGGTTACGTATCATTGGAAACATCGTCATCCCATAGCCACTTACCTTATTGCCATTGCTGTTACAAACTATGTCGAGCTTTTGTCAAACGTTCCGGTTGAAGGACAAGCCCCAATTCAGATTGTTGATTATGCCTATCCCGAATCGAGCAGCCAATGGCAGGCAAATCAGGCAAATGTTGTGAATGCCATGACAGCATTCAACAATTTGTTCATTATGTACCCCTATGCCAATGAAAAATATGGTCACGCCGAATTTGGCTGGGGAGGAGGAATGGAACACCAAACCATGAGTTTTATGTATAACCTTGGAGAAATGCTTGTGGTACACGAGCTTGCACACCAATGGTTTGGTGATTACATTACCTGTGGCAGTTGGGCTGATATTTGGCTCAACGAGGGGTTTGCAACCTATTGCGAGGGGTTGTACCTTGAATATCAATACGGTGCATCGCAATTTAAAAATTGGCGACAGGGCGAAATCAGCGATGTAACATCCTTGCCCGGAGGCTCGGTTTACTGTTACGACACAACCAGTGTAAGTAGCATTTTCAGTGGAAGATTGTCGTACGCAAAGGGTGGAATGGTGTTACACATGTTACGCAGGCAAATTGGCGATGAGGTATTTTTTCAAGGAATCAGAAACTACCTGGCAGACCCCAATCTAGCCAATGGCTTTGCCCGCACACCCGATCTGAAGGCACATTTCGAAACCGCTGCCGATACTACTCTGTCCGAGTATTTCAATGCATGGGTTTATCAGCAAGGATATCCCTCGTTCAACATTTCCTGGCAATCAGGATCCGAAACTTCCTGGGTCAGAATGTCGCAAACACCATCGGTTGGTTCCACCTTTTTCAAAATGAAAGTGCCAGTTCGCTTTAGTCGTTCCGGACAAGATACTATTGTGTGGTTTCACCATGTAAACAACAACCAGGTTTTTAGCGCCAACATTGGCTTTCAGGCAACACAGGTTTCCTTTGACCCAAATTACGAAATCATTTCGCGTTACAACACAGTAACACAAGGGCAGATAGTTGGTGTTGAGCCTGAAATAACAACCAGCTTAAACATCTTCCCCAACCCCTCGGCCAATGGAACTTTTTTTATTGAATCGACAAAGGTGATAGACAACATCAGGGTTTATGATGTTGCCGGTAAAATGGTTGTTGGTGAACGTATAAATGCCTGGAAATCAGATATTATTGTTCCAAAAGGAATTCACATTGTACGAGTCTGGTTGAAAAATGGCAATAATGAAACAAGAAAAATTGTTGTGCTCTAGGCAGACAAACATCGTTTAGCAAAGAACACGAGTATCAGTGAAAGCTTTTTCCATGTATATTTGCCATTCGGGTTGTCATGAGTGACCTGGTTTTTCCCGACAATTCAATGGAACACTATACGGTTGCATCATACAAAATTGAAAGTCCGGTTCTGGCTCAGGTTATCGAAGAGATAAAAAATGAGCTTACCGGGCTTTTACTTTGGAAAGAGTTTACAACCGATGGACGATTTGATGTAATTATTTGCGCTGGAAACATCATGTGCAGTGAAATTGAATCGTTGTCAAAGGCTTCGCAACGGCTTTTGTGGTTGTTTGACAATGTATGCGTTGACGGTCCGATACCAAAAAATATCGACTTTATCCCTTTGAGGGTCAATAAGGAATATCTGATATCCAAACTCGTAAGCATGGTTGACAGTTTCATGCAGTTTGATAACCTTGCCGGAAAATCGACTACAAATTCCATTATGATTTTCGATGCCGAAGGTACGCCCTTGTGGGTTAACCAGGGATTTACACGGATTTATGGCTATACATTGGACGAGTTTATCAGAATTTTCCCAAACTACTTTGATGCCTCCGTCGTTTCCGACAGTCGAGAACACTTCAACAGACTTTTAAACAACGAGATAGTAGAATATACTTCCTATTGCATCAACAAAGAAAACCAGAAAAAATGGCTACAAACCAATATGACACCTGTTTTTTCGAGCAATGGAAAGCTATCAAGGTTTGTGGTTGTAGAAACGGATATTACCTCGCTGAAGGAAATTGAAGAGTCACTAGCTTCGAAAAACGAACATACCCGAGTGTTGGCCGAACATCTGGAAGAAGTAAACAAATCGTTGGAGGAAGGACAACGCGAGATTGAGAAGCAGCGCCAACTACTTGAGATTGAAAAACAACGCTCCGATGAACTTCTGCACAACATTTTACCCGAAGTAGTTGCGCATAAACTGAAAAAGGGAAAAGTAAAGCCAAAACTGTATAAATCGGTAACCATCATGTTTGCTGATATTAAGGGTTTCTCTAAACTATGTAGGTTGCACGATTCAATTGAAATTGTCGAGCAGCTCGATTACTTGATCGGCCAATTTGACGACATTATTGGAAAACACTTTATTGAAAAAATAAAAACCATTGGCGATGCATACATGTGTGCCGGCGGGATTCCCATGAAAAACAACAGCCACCAGATTAATGTTGTTTTGGCAGCATTAGAGATACAAAATTTCCTATGGGAATACAACAAGCCCAGGATACTGAACCTCGAGTATCCCTGGGATTGCCGCATTGGAATTCACACAGGCGAAGTTATTGCCGGCGTAGTAGGGAAGAAGAAATTTGCCTACGACATTTGGGGTGATGCCGTAAACGTGGCTGCCCGAATGGAACAGGCAGGAGTTGTCAATTCGGTTAACATCAGCGTCGATACCTACGATCTCATTAAAGACTACTTTGAGTGCATCCCCCGAGGGTTTGTCGAAGCAAAGAATATTGGACAAGTAGAAATGTTCTTCGTAAAGGGCTTAAAACCAGAATATTCTACCGATGCTACCGGGGTTTTCCCGAATGAAACTTTCTTGGACATTTTGAGAAAGATGTAGCACAAAAGAGGTCATAAAGCCTACGATGAATACTTGGGAATTAGTAAAAAAAAGAAGTGTGAACTTATCCTTAAAATATTCCATAATTTTGCCCCAATCATTTCCAACGTAGTGAAAAAAATTAATCCATAACCCGAATCCAAAACAAATACACCGAAATGAAAAAAAACACTGCAATTCTGCTTTGCCTTTTTGCATTCCAGCTAAACTCGCAACCCATTATCACTCATGCAATATTGCCCGAAGCCGGAGACAAAACCACCATGTATGTTGACACAACGCCTCCCCCCCCTGGATCAGCCGGGGCTAACCTGACATGGAATTTTTCCAATCTTGAACAACATTATCCGGTCGAACGGTTTTATAAAACGCCAAGTTCAACAACCTATGCCAGCGATTTTCCGAATGCCACTTTGGTCAGAACAGATGCGTACAACTATGGGTTAAGCTATTGGGACAATTCATCGACACAATCGGTTTATTATGGGTTTATCGAGACCGGTGTTGCTTCGCAGCAATTCAACGACAACCCTGTGGTTTACTACACGTTTCCAATGACTTATGGCACATCGTATGCGGACAACCTGACAGCCTATACCATGCCGGGCTCGCTCACCGGCAATGGGGTTTATAACTTTGTAGCCGATGGCTGGGGTACCGTTCACTTACCCGGAAACACTATAACCAATTGCCTTCGGGCAAAATCGACCCTGTATATTGGCGATTCTACTATAAATTCATATTCGCTTACAACTGAATACACCTGGTTTTCGCAACAATATAAAGAACCGGTTTTAGTATTGGTTCAGGTAGTCATAAACGACACGTTGTATTACAATTATGCCATTTATAATAATCTAATGACAAGCGCTTTGCCTAAATTAAAAACCAGTAAAACGCGTGTATTTCCAAACCCCGCAAGTGGCGAAATCGTTATCGATGGACTCGATAATTGTACAAGTCCTTTTCACCTGGTTATTTCCGACATGTCGGGAAAAACGGTGTACTCCGTGTTTAAAGAAAATGATCCACGAATAGATGTTTCTTCCCTTTCGCCCGGAATCTATTTTCTACACCTAAATTCCAGCGAAGGTTCGATATTAGAAAAAATTGTAAAACAATGACCCTTCCGTAAGATTTTATGTAAAAATCAATGGCTTTATACCAAAAATTGCAAACTTTCGTTATCTTTGCGGACTGGTTTTGACGGGTTTGGGATAGTTATTAAGATACGACAAACAATAACTCCAAAAAACAGAAAAACAGGTATATATAACAATTACGTTTCCAACACGAAAAAGAAAAAAGAGTTTTTGAGAATGAAAAACATACTTTCCCCACGATTTCTTCTATCAGCCATAGTCTTTGTAGCATTGTTCAGTTCATGTTCCGATTTTCAAAAAGCATTGAAATCGAAAGACCATGCCCTTAAATTTGAAAAAGCCAAGCAATACTACGAAAAAGAAGACTGGTATCGTGCCGAGGCGCTCCTGAACGACGTAATGCCCATATACCGTGGAACGGATAAAGCAAGGGAAATGACACTAATGTACGCATACTGTCAGTACAATTTGGGGGAAAGCATTGTGGCAGTGCATTATTTCAAGAACTTTTCGCGCACCTGGGCAACCGACCCCAAAGCCGAGGAGGCTGATTTTATGGTTGCTCAATGCCTTTTCGAAGAGTCGCCAAGGTACAACCTGGACCAGTCGAACACAACAAAAGCACTGGAAGCACTTCAATATTTCGTGAACATGTATCCCACTTCGGAAAAAACCGATTCGGCATTTACGTTGCAAACAGCATTAAGAAAGCGACTCGAAAAGAAATCGTTCTACGATTCGAGGTTGTACTTTCAATTACGCAATTACAAATCAGCGGTCATTTCACTGAAGAACACCTTAAAAGAATTTCCCGAATCAGAATTCCGGGAGGAAATTATGTTCCTGATACTGAAATCAAGTTATTTGCTGGCCCGCAACAGCATGGAGGAGTTCAGGATGGAACGTTTGCAGGAAACGATAAACGAATACTACGCATATATTGATGAATTTCCCAAGAGCCCCCGTTCAAAAGAAGCAGAGAAGATATATGCCCAATGCGTGAAAGATATCAAACGTCAGTAATTCAATAACTATCAAACAATATGGACTTTAAAAAAGTATCGGCAGCAACCAACACACAAACCCGCGACCTTACCCAATTTGAGAAAGAAGCTGGTAATGTTTATGCAGCAGTCAACATTATTGCAAAACGCTCCGATCAAATCAGTGTCGAAATAAAAGAAGAGCTGAACCGAAAACTGGAGGAGTTTGCAACACAGCAAGACAACCTGGAAGAGATTTTCGAAAACCGCGAACAAATAGAAATTTCGCGATTCTATGAGCGTCTGCCCAAGCCTTCAGCCATAGCCATCAAAGAGTTTGAGGAAGGTAAAATATACTTCCGCAAACCCGACGAGGAACTATAGAAAGTTGTTATTCATGCTCTTGAAAGACAAACACATTATTCTGGGTATTACCGGAAGCATCGCTGCGTTTAAAGCCGCATCGCTGTGTCGTTTACTGGTAAAAAACGGGGCAAAGGTGAAAGTAGTAATGACCCCTTTAGCCACCGAATTCATTACACCGGTAACCATGGCTACGTTGTCTCAAAACAGTGTGCTCCTGGATTTCTTCAAGCATGATGACGGATCATGGAACAGTCACGTTGAGCTTGGACTGTGGGCCGATTTGATGCTGGTAGCTCCGGCATCGGCCAACACAATGGCCAAAATGGCGAACGGAATTTGCGACAACCTATTGTTAACCACATACTTGTCAGTCCGTTGTCCCGTAATGTTTGCCCCTGCAATGGACATGGACATGTACAGACACCCGGCCACTCAACAAAACATCGCCAAACTAAAAACATTTGGGAATGTTTTTGTCGAACCCGAAGAGGGCGAATTGGCCAGCGGTTTGATTGGCAAAGGGCGCATGGCCGAACCCGAGCAGATTTTACAGGAAGTAGGAAAATTCTTCGATGTAAAAAAAAAATTCAGTAACAAAACCATCTTAGTTACTGCAGGCCCTACATACGAGCCCATTGATGCCGTACGATTTGTTGGAAACCAATCAACAGGAAAAATGGGCATAGCCATAGCCCGGGAATTAAGCAATCGGGGGGCAAAAGTGAAATTAGTGTTGGGTACAGTTCCGGAGGTTGCCGAAATACCAAACTGCACCATTACAAAAGTAAAGACAGCCCAGGAAATGTACGATGCTTCCGTTTCGGAATTTTCCACTTGCGATGGAGCCATACTTTCGGCAGCCGTTGCCGACTTTACACCCGAAACCACCAGCGACAAGAAAATTAAACGTACCGGCAACACACTGGAGATTAAGCTAAAACCAACCACCGACATCGCAGCTTATCTGGGAACGCAAAAACAGCCCGGTCAGTTTATTGTGGGTTTTGCTCTCGAAACCGATAACGAATTCGAACATGCACAGCAAAAACTGGTAAAGAAGAATTTTGATCTGATAGTTCTTAACTCGTTGAATGACAAAGGGGCCGGCTTTGGCCACGACACCAACAAAATAACCATAATTACTAAAACGGGCCAAACACATTCGTTTCCGCTGAAACCAAAATCGGAAGTGGCTAAAGACATTTTAGATACCTTACACGAAACCTTAAAGTTATGAGGTATATCCTGTTATTTTCAATAGTACTCAATGCCTTTATCCTGCATGCTCAGGAGCTAAACTGCCGCCTTCAGATTAATTCAAGGCAAATTCAGTCGTCAGACAGGACACTGTTTGAGCAAATGCAGAAAGCAGCATTTGAATTTTACAACAACACTGTGTTTACAAACCATAAAATGAAAACACAGGAGAGAGTTGAGTTTAGCCTGAACATTACATTAAATCAGGAAATGGGCGCCAACGAATACAAGGGCGAAATCCAGCTGGCGTATTCAAGGCCAATTTTTGGATCGGGTTACAATTCCCCGGTATTGAACTTGCGCGATGACAAGATACAGTTTCAGTTCGCCTTAGGCGATCAAGTGCAGTTTAACTTAAATTCAAGCACAGGATCATTTGCCTCTATACTAACTTATTACGCCTACCTGATGCTGGCCATAGACTACGACACTTTTGCTCCCAAAGGTGGGCAGGAATTTCTGCAAATTGCAGAAAAAGTGGTTTCCAATGCGCAAAACGATCCATCGCCCGGCTGGAGAAGTTTTGAAGACAACGGGCGCAACCGGGCAGCTATTGTTGAAGAGTTGATGAACGACATGTATGAGCCTTTAAGAATGTGCTTGTATGAATATCACAGGCTGGGTCTTGACATGATGCACGAAAAACCCGATCAGGGAAGGCAAGCTATTATTGAAGCCCTTGAAAAACTTCGACCGGTTTACCAGAAACGCCGCGATTCATACCTCCTTCAATTATTCATTACCGCAAAAAGCGATGAGATTGTCCAGATTTTTTCTGAAAGTTCGCCCGATGAAAAACGCAGAGCCTACAACATCATGAACACCATTGACCCTGCAAACCAGGAGAAGTATAAAAAGATTATGGGGCAATCGCGGTAATTTTCATGAAAATAATATCAATCCTATTTTTAAGAGATCATTGATATGCTAAAAAAAATTTTTGTACAGAACTATATTCTGATTGACAGTCTGGAGATAGCTTTCGACAAAAATTTTTCTGTCCTTACGGGCGAAACCGGCTCAGGAAAATCCATATTGCTTGGCGCACTTGGGTTGGTGGTGGGAAACCGTGCCGATACATCGGTTTTGAAATCGGGCGAACAAAAATGTGTTATCGAGGCCGTGTTTGACGTTGCCAATTACGACCTTCAGCCCTACTTCGAAGAAAACGAAATGGACTTTGACGAGCAAACCGTGCTCCGCCGCGAAATAAACCCTCAAGGGAAATCGAGAGCGTTTGTGAACGACACTCCTGTGAACCTGAATGTGTTACGCGAACTGGGGGAAAAGCTCATTGATATACATTCGCAACACCAAACCCTAAACCTGTCGAATCGTGACTTTCAGCTAAACCTTGTAGATGCCGTTGCGCAATGCCGTGGAAAACTCAAAGAATACCAGAAAGAATGGGCTACCTTGTTGGAAATAAGAAAGAAAACGGAAAGCTTACGTAGTAAAAACGAGGAATTTAAAAATAAGCACGATTTTCTTTCATACCAGTACCAGCAATTGAAAAGCGCTAAACTACAAACTGGTGAATTGGAAGAACTGGAGTCGGAACAAAAGCAATTGAACAACAGCGAGTTAATTATAGGAAATCTTTCGGCATCGGTTACCCTGGCGTACCGTGATGAACATGGTTTGCTACTGGAACTAAAACGGCTGGAACAATTCATTAGCGAGTTGACCGAATTTTTGCCGGCAGCAAAGGAATGGCAATCACGTGTTGATTCGGCACGAATTGAAATTGTTGAGGTTTCACGCGAAATTGAAAAACACGCTGAATCTTTTGAGTTTGACCCTCAGCGACTTACACAAATAAATGAGCGTATCGGGACACTTTACGACTTACTGCATAAGCACAAAAAGCAAAGTGTTGACGAGTTGCTTGAAATGCAACAGAAACTGGAATCGGAAATAGCCGAATTTGAGTCATTCGATGAACAGTTAGAAAGCCTGAAAAAAGAAGAATCAACTCAAAATCAGGTTATAAAAACGCTGTCAAAAGAAATTTCGAAAGCCCGGATAAGCGTATTTCCTGAAATAGAGAAACATGTAGTTGAATTGCTCAGGCAATTGGGGATGCCCCAGGTGCAATTCAAGGTGGAACATTCTCTGTGCGAGCCTCATAGTAATGGTATTGATGAAATTCGGTTACTTTTTTCATCAAACAAACAAATTGCCCCCGACGAAATAGGAAAAATTGCCTCGGGTGGTGAACTATCGCGTTTGATGCTGGCCCTGAAAGCTATAATGAGCGCCCGTCTGGCACTTCCAACCATTATTTTCGATGAAATTGACACCGGAATTTCGGGCGAAATTGCCGACAAAATGGCCAGGATAATGGGTCAAATGGCTGAAAATATGCAGGTTGTAAGCATTACCCATCTTCCGCAAATTGCCGCCAAAGCACACAAACACTATCTTGTGTTTAAAGATATGGAGAGCGAAACTACAACATCAAACATTCGTATCCTGTCCGACGATGAGCGAATTATGGAGATTGCCCGCATGCTGAGTGGCGAACAACTGGGAAATGCGGCAATTGAAAACGCCCGGGAACTTTTATCGAAGTAATTTGTTACTTCGGGGATATTTTTAAACTAATCAAACGAACATTATGGCATACAACTTACTGAAAGGAAAGCGTGGAATTATTTTTGGTGCGCTAAACGAAAAATCGATAGCCTGGAAAGTAGCCGAACGGGCGCATGAAGAAGGAGCAACTATGGTGCTTACCAACACCCCAATTGCTTTAAGGATGGGCGAGTTAAATGCGTTGGCCGAAAAAACGGGATCGCCGGTTATCCCTGCAGACGCAATCAATATAAACGATTTGAACAACCTGATAGACAAATCGATGGAACTCTTGGGCGGCAAACTTGACTTTGTTTTGCACTCCATTGGAATGTCACCCAACGTTCGAAAAAAACGACCCTATGATGACCTGAATTACGAGTATTATCATCAGACGCTCGATATTTCGGCCATGTCTTTCCACAAAGTAATTCAGGTATGCCGGCAAAAAGACGCATTAAACGAATGGGCATCTGTGGTTGCCCTGTCATATGTGGCGGCACAACGCACCTTGTTTGAGTACAATGATATGGCCGATGCCAAAGCCATGCTGGAAAGCATTGCCCGCAGTTTTGGATACATCTACGGTCGCGATAAAAAGGTAAGAATCAACACCATATCGCAATCGCCCACCATGACCACGGCGGGTAGCGGAGTAAAAGGAATTGACCGACTGATGGACTTTACAGAACGGATGTCGCCCTTAGGTAATGCTTCCGCCGAAGAATGTGCCGACTATTGCATCACCCTTTTCAGCGATTTAACGAAAAAAGTTACGATGCAAAACCTGTTTCATGACGGAGGCTTCTCGAGCATGGGTATGAGCCAACGCGCCATGATGCAGTATCACAAGAGTTTCGAAGATTGCGACTGCGACGAGGAAATAAAAAAACGGCACAAACACGAAGACAATTTCTAAAAGAAAGCCACCGCGTCCATTATTTTCAGGACTGAAGGAAGATTGCGGGTGTTTTATTCATTTTTTTTTGTAAATTGACAACGTTTTAATTTGTTTATTTTTAACTTTACGGTTGGGAATGATTTGCACTGGTTTTGAATGGCAATAAAAGTAGCGATGTCTTATGAAACGAACATGTCAACAATGTCCGAATTCGCGGTGAATGATTTCAATGCATGTTGGCTCTATAGGACAATTTACTGTACAATTTTGAACACATGAACAAGTACGATTGGAGCAATAAGGTGATTTTGGTTGTTGAGGACGAACACATCAACTTTCGTTACATTCAGGAGATTTTGAAGCGAACCAGTGCCGAAGTGGTTAGAGCAGAGAATGGCCAGGAAGCTATTGATATTGCCCAAAAGATGCAGGTTGACCTGATATTAATGGATATAAAACTCCCCATAATGGATGGCTACGAAGCTACCCGAAAGATTCGTGAATTCAATCAGAGCGTACCCATTATTGCCCAAACTGCATATGTAATGTCAGGTGAAGAGGAAAAAACAAAGGATGCAGGTTGCAATGCCTATCTTACTAAACCTTTAAGACTCAACGTAGTTCTGGAAACTATCGAAAGCTTTTTCGCCAATCATTCTTAGTATTCCCTGGATCAGCAGAACATCCGGATAATATCCTTATTATCGAGGGCAAACATTAATAGATTGTTGTTGCCTTGGATTTCAATTTTGCGACAAATGTTGGATCGGTGATTTTCAATGGTTTTGTAGCTATTGCACAAAATGTCTGCAATCTCGTGTGTGGTTTTGCGCTCCATAACAAGTTTAACCCAACTTGCAGCCCCCAACCCCAAAAATCATTATTTTAACGTGCATTGA
>JBBISE010000031.1:0-26562 GCA_037441445.1 Salinivirgaceae bacterium | reverse complement strand
CTTTTTTTTAAGAATAGGGTAGAATTAGTTTAGTGTACCAACGATTGTAATACTTGCATTACCAACTTTAATGGTAAATTTCACGTAAGCATCGCAGGCGTTGTTTGAGTTTCCATTCGCATCTACACCATAATCCATAGTAACCGATTTGTTTTGGCCGCTTACCACCATTTTTATAATTCCTTGTTGTGGATAATCACAACTGTTGTACTTAATCATTTTTTCGTTTTCGAGAACGGTGGTGGTTAGGGTTTTATTTCCTGTTGTTAGCGTTGATGTACCGTAAATGGCGAAGGCATCATCGGTTAGGTCGATCAAGGTGTCAAATCCTGCATGCCAGACGAAAGTTCTGTCTATGCTGAAGGTATTGGTTTGGCCTCCAATCAATATTGTTAGAGATCCCTCCACAGAAAGGGCTGGTTGTGTGGCTGTTCCAACTGAAGCAATGTCAAGTGTTCCGTTAACAGTCGAACCGTTTTCAACAAAATTTGTAATAGCAACAACACCGGTTAGGTTTGGTGTTGTCCACCAGGGTGCAGCGTTCCAATCAATAATAATTGTTCCACCGTTGGGGAATGTCAGGGTTACAATAAATTGAACGGGGTCATAAGTAACAACTGGTCCGTTTCCGTCAAATTTCTTTGTCCAGTCTTCTGAAATGCCATAGGTTGAAATGGCTTCCAGCGTTCCACCAAAGGCATCATCCGCTTTTGAATTCTGAACTGCATCTTCTTTGAGTTCTTCTGAATCTTCGGGGCTAACTGCCATAGGTTCCAATAGGTCATCACATGAAGTAAAGGCGATTCCTGATACTACTAAAAGAGCTAAGAGTGTTCTCATCGATTTCATAACAAGTTGTTTTTAAGTTAATACTTTATTGTTAAACGTAAATGTTTCGGTTTTGTTCGAGAAAAGTTTCATGCCATTCCAGAAGAGGAACCAAAATTCATGGGAAAATTTTGGGGGTTACCATCCGGGATTCGAATAGGGCCGTGGATTGACTCGTATTTCGAAATGTTGTCCTGAAGCGCTAAAAGAAGCCGTTTGGCATGTTCGGGTGTTAATATTATCCTTGATTTTACTGGCGCCTTGGGCATCCCGGGCATCACTCTCACAAAGTCAATAACAAATTCTGCAGGGGAATGGCTTATTATTGCCAGATTGGAATAGGTTCCGTGGGCTATTTCATCACTTAGTTGGATATTTAACTGACCTTGTTTATCTTTATCGTTCATAAAATGGCTGTTTGTAAAAGAATAAAGCGAATAAAATTGGGTTTGGTACTACAAATATAAAGAAAATGGGACAGGATTTTTGAATTTCCTGACCCATTAACATATCATTAAGTATTTTGTTGTGCTTTTGATTTCGAACGTTCCTTCCGTGGTGGGGTGGCCATTTCTAATTCATCTTTGTTTCCAACAATGTACCTTGTATAAGTTCGAACACCTGTACCAGCCGGAATCAAGTGACCAACAATAACGTTCTCTTTTAGTCCATTAAGGGTATCAGTTTTTCCGTGAATGGCCGATTCGTTAAGAACTTTCGTTGTCTCCTGGAACGAAGCCGCTGAGATAAATGATTTGGTTTGGAGTGCGGCTTTTGTGATTCCCTGAAGAACTTGTCGGGCGGTAGCAGTCCGAGCTTCACGCACAGTAACTATTCTCAGATCTCTACGCTTCAGCAGAGAGTTTTCGTTTCGCAACTGGTGCAAAGAAACAATCTGACCTGGTTTCAAATTTTGAGAATCACCGGCATCTTCTACCAGATATTTTCCATAAATTTGATCGTTATCTTCTATCAGGTCATATTTGTCAATTTGTTGTTTTTCCAAAAACATCGTGTTCCCGGCATCAACAATCTCAACTTTGCGCATCATTTGGCGAACAATGACTTCGAAATGTTTATCATTGATTTTCACTCCCTGCATCCGGTAAACTTCCTGAATTTCATTCACAATATATTCCTGAACTGCAGTTGGGCCTTGAACAGCTAGTATATCTGCGGGTGAAATTGAACCGTCCGAAAGGGGTGTCCCTGCACGTACATAATCGTTTTCCTGTACTAATATCTGACGGGATAATGGAACGAGGTATTTTTTTACATCGCCTGTACGGGCTTTAACAACGATTTCACGGTTACCACGCTTGATTTTTTCAAATTTTACTTCGCCGTCAATTTCTGAAACAATGGCTGGGTTCGACGGGTTTCGTGCTTCGAATAATTCGGTTACCCGAGGCAGACCACCGGTAATGTCACCAGCTTTCCCAAGTACACGTGGTATTTTGACAATAACGTCCCCCTGTTTAACACTGTCGTTTTCATTGACGGCAATATGCGATCTCACGGGTAGGTTGTAAGTTTTCAACACTTCGCCCAGTTCATTAACCAATCTGATTTCCGGGTTCTTTGTTTTATCACGGGTCTCAATAATCACTTTTTCGCGGAAACCGGTTTGATCATCGGATTCATCCCTGTAGGTGATTCCTTCTATGACATTAGAGAACGATATTTTCCCGTTTAGTTCGGCAATTATTACCGCGTTGTAAGGATCCCATTCACAAATGCGCGTTCCTTTTTGAACTTCCTGCCCATTTTTCACGAATAGTTTAGCACCGTATGGTATAGCACTATTGGAAAGGGTGAGTTTTGTATTGGCATCTATGATACGCATTTCTGCTAAGCGACCTATCACAATTTGGTAGTTTGCACCATTTTCATCGGTAAAATCAACTGCTCTAAGTTCATCAATTTCGATAATTCCTGAGTAACTTGCCGTGATACCTGATTGAGCAGCTATGTTTGAAGCAATACCCCCAACGTGGAACGTTCTAAGAGTTAGCTGTGTTCCTGGTTCACCAATGGATTGAGCGGCAATAACGCCCACTGCTTCCCCTTTCTGAACCATTTTATTTGTTGAAAGGTTTCTTCCGTAACATTTAGCACATACGCCAATTTTCGATTCACACGTCAATACCGAACGGATTTCTACCTGTTCAATTGGCGATTCTTCAAGTGTTTGTGCAACGCTTTCAGTGATTAAATCTCCAGCCGAAACAATTAGTTTACCAGTTATTGGGTGATATATGTCGTTTACCGAGCAACGTCCAAGAATTCTTTCGTACAAGCTTTCAACTAGTTCGTCGCCTTTTCGTACTTCTGTTGCAGGCAAACCTCTGAGTGTACCGCAATCCAATTCGCTAATAATAACGTCTTGCGCAACATCAACCAAGCGACGGGTCAAATATCCAGCATCTGCTGTTTTAAGAGCGGTATCCGCCAAACCTTTACGCGCACCGTGAGTTGATATAAAGTATTCAAGAACTGATAGCCCTTCTTTAAAATTCGCGAGAATCGGGTTTTCAATGATTTCTGATCCCGTAGCACCACTTTTCTGTGGTTTGGCCATAAGACCCCTCATTCCACATAACTGTCGTATCTGCTCTTTTGAACCCCTAGCTCCTGAATCCAACATCATGTAAACTGAATTGAACCCTTGATTATCACTGGCAAGTTCTTCCATAAGAATTCGGGTCAGCTTGGCATTGGTGTGTGTCCATACGTCGACAACCTGGTTGTATCTTTCGTTGTTGGTGATAAACCCGTTGTTGTATTGGAAAGAAACTTCATCAACCTTGGCATAACCTTCACTAACAAGTGTTTCTTTTGCTGTGGGAATAATTACGTCTGATAGGTTGAAAGATAATCCTCCCTTGGATGCCATCCGGTAACCAAGGTCTTTAATATCGTCAAGGAATTTCGCTGTTCTGCTGACGCCACATTCTTTATATACTTTTCCGATAATGTCCCGCAGCGACTTTTTCGTTAAAAGTTCGTTAATATATCCCATTTCAATGGGAACAACATTATTGAAAAGCACTCTGCCAACGGTGGTTTCTTTTATTTGTTTTTGCAACGATCCGTTAGGTTGCATCACATTTATCCGAACTTTTATTTCTGCGTTGAGATCTGCCTTCTTTTCGTTGAAAGCAATAGTTACTTCCTCTGGCGAATAGAAAATAAGACCTGAACCTTTTGCTCCCGGGCGCGCTTTTGTCATGTAGTACAAGCCAAGAACCATGTCCTGAGAAGGAACTGTAATCGGTGCTCCGTTAGCTGGGTTCAGAATATTGTGGCTACCAAGCATCAAGAATTGTGCCTCCAATACAGCGGCATTTCCAAGTGGCAAATGTACTGCCATTTGGTCACCGTCAAAGTCAGCGTTAAACGCAGTACAAGAAAGTGGGTGCAACTGTATGGCTTTTCCTTCAATCAGTTTTGGCTGAAAAGCCTGAATACCTAAACGGTGTAGGGTAGGGGCACGGTTTAGTAGAACCGGGTGCGATTTAAGAACGTTTTCTAGAATGTCCCAGACAACCGGATCGCGCCTATCAACAATTTTCTTTGCTGATTTTACTGTCTTTACAATCCCCCGTTCAATCAATTTTCGGATTATGAACGGCTTATATAATTCAGCTGCCATGTCTTTGGGCAATCCGCATTCGTGCATTTTTAATTCGGGGCCAACGACAATAACAGAACGGGCAGAGTAGTCAACACGTTTACCTAATAAATTCTGACGGAAACGACCTTGTTTGCCTTTAAGGCTGTCACTCAATGATTTAAGCGGACGGTTTGCCTCGGTTTTTACTGCGTTTGATTTCCTTGAATTATCAAAAAGGGAATCAACCGCTTCTTGAAGCATACGTTTCTCGTTCCTTAAAATTACTTCGGGTGCTTTAATTTCAATTAGTCGCTTCAGACGGTTATTGCGTATTATTACGCGGCGATATAAATCGTTCAGGTCGCTGGTTGCAAAACGTCCACCATCAAGGGGCACTAATGGCCTTAATTCTGGAGGAATAACCGGCACTACTTTTAATATCATCCACTCAGGTTTATTTATTTCCCGGGATCCCCTGAAAGCTTCAACAACTTGAAGGCGTTTTAACGCTTCATTTTTTCGCTGTACCGATGTTTCCTTATTTGCTTGATCGCGCAGGTTGTATGACAATTCGTCAAGATTTATTCTCTGCAAAAGATCATTCAAAGCGTCCGCCCCCATTTTTGCGATGAATTTATTGGGGTCGTTGTCATCGAGTAGTTGATTTTCCCTTGGTAACGATTCAATTATGTCAAGGTACTCTTCTTCACTCAGAAAATCAAGGTAACCAACACCTTCTTCAGCTTTTATACCTGGTTGGATTACAACGTATTTTTCGTAATAGATGATGGAATCCAACTTTTTTGATGGAATTCCTAATAGGTAACCAATTTTGTTTGGTAGCGAACGGAAGTACCATATGTGGGCAACGGGTACCACAAGGTGAATATGTCCCATGCGCTCACGGCGTACCTTTTTCTCAGTCACCTCCACCCCACAACGGTCACATACAATTCCCTTGTACCGTATTCTCTTGTATTTTCCGCAATGGCACTCATAGTCTTTAACGGGGCCAAAAATTCTCTCACAGAATAATCCATCCCGTTCAGGTTTATAGGTCCTGTAATTTATGGTTTCAGGCTTTAAAACTTCCCCGCTCGACCGTTCCAGCACTTCTTCGGGCGAAGCCAGGCTGATTACAATATTCGAGAAATCGGATTTTACCTTCGAATCTTTTCGATAAGCCATAATATGTGTTTTTGTAATTGTTCAAACGAATTAAAATGCTATTCCAAAGTAACGCTGAGCCCTAAACCGCGAAGTTCATGCAACAAAACATTGAATGATTCCGGTACGCCGGGTACGGGTAGAGGATCGCCCTTGACAATGGCTTCATAGGCTTTCGAACGGCCTTGAACATCATCGGATTTAACAGTGAGGATTTCCTGAAGTATGTTGGACGCTCCAAAAGCTTCCAGAGCCCAAACCTCCATCTCTCCAAAACGTTGTCCCCCAAATTGTGCTTTACCTCCAAGCGGTTGTTGTGTAATAAGGGAGTACGGCCCAATGCTACGTGCGTGCATTTTGTCGTCAACCATGTGACCAAGTTTCATCATGTAGATAATTCCTACTGTAGCAGGTTGATCAAATTTATCTCCTGTTTCACCGTCGTAAAGATAGGTGCGTCCAAATCTTGGCAGGCCTGCTTTGTCCGTAAGTTCCGAAATTTGATCAAGCGAGGCTCCGTCAAAAATGGGTGTTGCGAATTTCATTCCCAATTTTCTTCCTGCCCAAGCTAAAACAGTTTCGTATATCTGTCCCAGGTTCATACGCGAAGGTACACCAAGTGGATTCAGGACTATATCAACCGGGGTCCCATCAGCAAGGAATGGCATGTCTTCCTGTCTTACAACCTTGGCAACAATACCTTTGTTACCGTGACGTCCGGCCATTTTGTCTCCAACTTTTACCTTCCGTTTTTTAGCAATGTAAACTTTTGCCAACTGCACAATCCCATTGGGTAATTCATCACCTACGGTTATACTGTAGCGTTTACGCTTAAATTCAGCCTGAATTTCCTTCAACTTAACTGAATAGTTGTGGATTAGGCGGATAACTTGTTGGTTTTTAGCATCGTCTGATGTCCAGTTGTTTGTATTAACTTCAAGATAGTCAGGAACATCATTCAGTACTTTTTGTGTAAATTTTGTTCCTTTGGAAATAATTTCTTCATTAAGATAGCTGGATACGCCGGTTGAAGTTTTTCCATTAAGGATTACAAAAAGCTTATCAATAAGCTTCAGACGCAAGTCCTGAAGTTTAATGTTTTCTTCTTTATCGATTTTTTCGAGCAATGTTTTTTCGGCTGCCTTTACTTTTCTGTCTTTAGTTGTTCTTGAGAAGAGTTTCTTCTTTACAACTACTCCATATAGCGACGGACCTGCCTTCATTGATGCATCTTTTACATCACCGGCTTTATCACCGAAAATGGCGCGAAGAAGTTTTTCTTCGGGCGAAGGATCGGAAACACCTTTGGGAGTGATTTTTCCAACCAAAATATCGCCGGGTTTTATGTGCGCCCCAACGCGTATCATTCCATTCTCGTCCAAATCTTTAGTTGCTTCCTCACTAACGTTGGGTATGTCGCTGGTAAGTTCTTCAACTCCGCGTTTGGTTTCCCGGACTTCAAGTATATGCTCATCAATGTGCAGAGAAGTAAAAAAGTCCTCTCGTACAATTTTTTCCGAAATTACAATTGCATCTTCGAAATTGTAGCCCTTCCAAGGCATAAACGCAACCATAAGGTTTCGACCCAAGGCGATTTCACCGTTTTCTGTTGCATAACCAGCAGTCAAAATTTCACCTTTCTTTATCTGTTGTCCAATCTTGACAATCGGTTTAAGGTTAACGCAGGTATTTTGGTTGGTCTTTTGAAACTTTGTAAGATTGTACCGTTTAGTGTCGTCTTCAAAACTCACTAATTTTTCCTCATCGTTGCGGACATAGCGCACTATAATCTCTTCTGCATCAACATATTCAATAACGCCATCGCCTTCGGCAGCTATTAGAGTGCGTGAGTCTTGAGCTACTTTTCCCTCAATCCCGGTTCCTACAATAGGCTGTTCAGGGTTAAGCAGAGGAACAGCCTGACGCATCATGTTTGATCCCATCAAGGCACGGTTAGCATCATCGTGTTCCAGGAACGGGATAAGAGAAGCGGCAATAGAGGCGATTTGGTTTGGAGCTACGTCCATTAGTTGTACATCCTGAGGAGGAACAACTGGGTAATCGGCCTCAAGGCGACATTTTACTTTTTCTCTAACAAAACCTCCATCATCTTTTAATGGGGCATTCGCTTGTGCAATAATGGATTGATCCTCTTCTTCGGCACTCAGGTAAATGATTCCTTCGGATGATAAGTCCACTTTGGCTTCATTCACTTTGCGGTATGGAGTTTCGATAAAACCCATATCATTTACTTTTGCATAAACGCACATGGACGAAATTAAACCAATGTTTGGTCCTTCTGGTGTCTCAATAGGACATAAGCGTCCATAGTGAGTATAGTGTACGTCTCGAACCTCGAAACCTGCTCTTTCTCTTGACAAACCACCAGGTCCTAATGCTGACATACGGCGTTTATGGGTCATCTCGGCAAGCGGGTTTGTTTGATCCATAAACTGTGATAGTGCGTTTGTTCCGAAAAAGGAGTTGATTACGGAACTTAACGTTTTGGCATTTACCAGATCAACAGGCTTGAATACTTCGTTGTCACGAACGTTCATTCTTTCTCTGATGGTTCTTGCCATACGAGCCAGACCAACACCAAACTGGTTGTAAAGTTGTTCGCCCACCGTTCTAACTCTACGGTTACTGAGGTGGTCTATATCATCAACGTCTGCCTTGGAATTAATTAGCTCAATCAGGTATTTGATGATTTGAATAATATCTTCTTTGGTAAGTACCTTAATACTTGTATCTGTAGTAAGGTTTAATTTTTTGTTTAACCTAAAGCGCCCTACATCTCCCAAGTCATAGCGTTTGTCGCTGAAAAATAGCTTGTCAATTACGTCTCGGGCAGTGGCTTCATCTGGTGGTTCACTGTTCCTTAACTGACGATAAATGTAAACAACAGCTTCTTTTTCAGAGTTACAAGCGTCCTTTTGTAAGGTATTGTATATAATAGCGTAATCGCTTTTCTGACTGTCTTCTTTATGTAATAAGATTGTTTTAGTACCTGAGTCAACGATTTCGTCGATGTGTGAATTCTCAATGATTGTTTCTCGATCAACAATAACTTCGTTACGTTCGATAGATACTACTTCTCCGGTGTCCTCATCAACAAAGTCCTCGATCCAGGTTTTAAGTACACGGGCTGCAAGTTTCCGGCCCACTACTTTTTTTAATCCTGCTTTTGAAACTTTGATTTCCTCGGCCAGATCAAATATTTCTAGAATGTCTTTATCACTCTCAAAGCCAATGGCACGAAGTAAAGTTGAGACGGGTAATTTTTTCTTTCTGTCGATATAAGCATACATGACGTTGTTTATATCGGTTGAGAATTCTATCCAGGATCCTTTGAATGGAATTATTCTTGCAGAATAAAGCTTAGTTCCGTTGGCATGAACGGTTTGAGCGAAAAAGACTCCGGGGGAGCGGTGTAACTGACTTACAATTACCCTTTCAGCTCCATTGATAATAAATGTTCCCCTTGGGGTCATGTAAGGAACAGTACCCAAGTAAACCTCCTGCACGACGGTATCAAAATCCTCATGCTCGGGATCGGTACAAAACAGCCTCAGCTTTGCTTTAATGGGCACGCTGTAGCTTAAACCCCGCTCGATGCACTCATCAATGGAGTAACGTGGGGGGTCTATGGAATAGTCTAAAAACTCAAGAACAAAACTATTCCTGGTATCAGAGATGGGAAAATTTTCGTGAAAAACTTTGTTAAGTCCTTCCTTTTTACGTTCATCTGGAGTACTGTCAATTCTGAAAAACTCTTCGAACGATTTTAATTGTAATTCGAGGAAATCAGGGTAGTCAAGTTGTGATTTTGTGGAAGCAAAACTTATCCTTTTTGAGTTAATCGGAGTCATATTTGTGTTGTATGTGATTTAACAATTTAAAAAAACAACAAAAAGGCTTAGAGCACATTTAAGCTCTAAACCTTAACCCGCAAGATCGGATATTTTTACTTGATTTCAACTTCAGCTCCTGCCTCTTCGAGTTGTGATTTTAAGGTTGCTGCTTCTTCTTTGCTTACACCTTCTTTAATTGCTTTAGGGGCTGCGTCAACGATGTCTTTGGCTTCTTTCAAACCGAGGCCTGAAAGTTCTTTAACAAGTTTCACAACTTGAAGTTTAGCCTGACCAGCTGATTTCAAGATAACATCGAATTGAGTTTTCTCTTCTGCTGCCGGAGCTGCTGCACCTGCCGCTGGGCCTGCAACTGCTACTGCTGCTGCTGCTGGTTCAATTCCATACTCATCTTTCAGAATTGCAGCTAATTCGTTAACTTCTTTTACAGTTAAGTTTACTAACTCTTCTGCAAGTTTTTTCAAATCTGCCATTGTTTTATTGTTTAAAAGGGATTACTGACTAAGTTTAGTTTCTTTCTTGTAATGTTTTTACCACACCTGCTATTGTGTGTCCACCCGATTGGAGCGAACCAATTACGCGCTGCATTGGTGATTGTAACAATGCTACGATTTCGCCAATAAGTTCTTCGCGTGATTTCAGGTTTGCAAGTGCATCAAGTTGGTTTGCTCCAACATAAATAGATTCAGCTACATAAGCACCTTTGAAAAGGGGTTTAGGATTTTTCGGATTCTTTTTGTGGAATTCCTGTATCATCCTGCCTGGTACGTTGCCAACTTCACAGAACAGAACTGAAGTTGAGCCTTTTAATGTAGTGAATAGTTCTGAAAAGTCGCCTTGTACTGACTCGAGGGCTTTTTGCATCAATGTATTTTTTACTACTACCATTTTAATGTTCCGTTTGAAACATTCTTTGCGTAGAGCATAAGTATCTGCTGCATTTAATCCCGAAGTGTCAGTAACGTAAAAGTGTCCGTACTGTTGGATTTTTTCCTTGAGCGACTCAATGATTTGTTCTTTTTCTTCTCGTCTCATTTTCGGTAAGTTGTATGTTACTCTTCAAATGACCGCGCATCAATCATGATACCTGGGCTCATAGTACTGCTTAAATAAACGCTTTTAACGTAGGTTCCTTTTGCGGCTGAGGGTTTCAGCTTAATTAGAGTGTCATACAATTCTTTTGCATTTTCTCTAATTTTATCAACATCAAATGATACTTTACCAATTGATGCGTGAACAATTCCATATCGATCTACTTTGAAATCAATTTTACCAGTTTTGACTTCTTTAACGGCAGACCCGATTTCAGCTGTTACTGTACCGCTTTTGGGGTTAGGCATTAAACCACGTGGTCCTAAAATACGACCCAGTGCACCAACTTTACCCATTATTTGCGGCATGGTAATGATAACATCAACATCAGTCCATCCACCTTTAATTTTCTCGATATACTCGTCTAAGCCTACGTAATCGGCTCCGGCGGCTTTTGCTTCTTCTTCTTTATCGGGTGTACACAAAACAAGGACTCGTGTTTGCTTTCCTGTACCATGGGGAAGGGACACTACGCCACGAACCATTTGGTTTGCTTTGCGCGGGTCAACTCCCAACCGAACATCCAAATCAACAGAAGAGTCAAATTTTGTAAAAGTAATTTCCTTTACCAATTCTGCTGCTTCCTTGATTTTGTAAGCTCTGCCGGCTTCGATCTTTGCGTATGCTTGCTTTTGTTTTTTTGTAAGTTTAGCCATCACAAATAGATCTTTAATTACTGTTTAAAAGGAGAATCTCCGGTTACAGTGATTCCCATGCTTCGGGCAGTACCGGCAACCATGCGCATGGCCGATTCAACGGTCAATGCATTCATATCAACCATTTTGCTTTCGGCAATAACACGAACGTCATTCCACGAAACCGATGCCACTTTTTTGCGGTTAGGTTCTGCGGAGCCGCTCTGAATTTTTGTAAGTTCTTTTAGTTGTACGGGTACAGGTGGCTCTTTGACTACGAAGTCAAAAGACTTATCACTGTAAATCGTAATGATTACCGGAAGAACCTTGCCAGCTTTGTTTTGTGTGCGTGCGTTGAATTGCTTGCAGAACTCCATAATGTTCACGCCCTTCGAACCCAATGCAGGCCCTACCGGAGGTGAAGGATTGGCTGCTCCGCCTTTGATTTGCAACTTCACAAACGCTGCAACTTCTTTTGCCATAATGTTCTTTTCTAATTAAAATTACTCTTTCTCAACTTGCGTAAAGCCAAGTTCAACAGGTGTACGACGCCCAAAAATCTTAACTATAACCTTCAACTTTTTCTTTTCATCCTGTACCTCCTCAATTGTACCGTTGAAGCCGTTGAAAGGACCGTCAATAATTTTTATGCTTTCACCAACAATGTAAGGAATGTTGATTTCTTCATCCATTTCTGCCAATTCGTCCATTTTTCCCATAATCCGCCGAACCTCGCTTTCACGCAAAGGAATCGGATCACCGCCCGGAGTACCGAGAAAGCCGATAACGTTTGTCATATTACGGATGATGTGCGGTATCTCTCCAACCATGACTGCCTCGATCAAAACATAACCGGGAAAACTCGAGCGTTCTTTGCTAATTTTTTTTCCATTACGTATCTGATAGACCTTCTCGGTTGGAATAAGAACTTGCGAAACAAATTCCGTAAGGCTCAGGTTCCGAATTTCACTTTCGATTAATTCTTTCACCTTTCTTTCTTTACCGCTTACTGCGCGGACAACGTACCATTTTTTGTCCATTGATTTTCGCTTGATTTACAAGTCGCTAGTAAAACACGTTATAGACAGTACTCATAATACCAGAGAATGAGATGTCCATTAAATAAATGAGGAGTGCTATGATTAAGGAAGCAACCATTACTACAATAGTACTACTTTGGAGTTCACTCCAGGCAGGCCATGATACTTTGTGTACCATTTCGTCATAAACGACTTTGAAATATTCTTTGATTCGTTTCATCGCTAAAACCCAATCTCTTAGAGAATTAATTTATTTTTGCTTGCTGTTTATCAGCTATTTGCAGGGGCGGAGAGACTCGAACTCCCGACACCCGGTTTTGGAGACCGGTGCTCTACCAACTGAACTACACCCCTAAAAAGACGCCTGAGGGTGTAATCCCAAAGGCGCTATCTTTATCAAAATTAATCAATGATTTCTGTTACCTGACCAGCACCAACTGTACGACCACCTTCGCGGATTGCAAATTGGAGACCTTTGTCGATAGCAACAGGGTAAATCAATTCTACGTGAATTGTTACGTTGTCACCTGGCATAACCATGTCAACTCCAGCTGGCAACTGGATGGTTCCAGTAATGTCCAAAGTACGGATGAAGAACTGCGGACGATAGTTGTTATGGAATGGAGTGTGACGGCCACCTTCTTCTTTTTTAAGGATATAAACCTCAGCTTTGAATTTGGTGTGGGGTTTGATAGTATTTGGGTGAGCGATAATTTGTCCACGCTTGATTTCTTTTTTGTCAATACCGCGAAGCAACAAACCAACGTTGTCACCAGCTTCACCGCGGTCAAGAATTTTACGGAACATTTCAACACCGGTTACAACACTTTTCTTGCTTTCGCCAAGACCGATGATTTGAACTTCGTCGCCTGTTTTTACAACACCTGTTTCAATACGACCCGTAGCAACAGTACCACGACCTGTGATTGAGAACACGTCTTCAACCGGGAGAAGGAAAGGCTTGTCAACCAAACGTTCTGGAAGCGGAATGTATGTATCAACTGCGTTCATCAGTTCCATTACTTTATCTTCCCATTTTGGTTCACCGTTAAGGGCGCCCAAAGCAGATCCACGGATAACAGGGGTGTTATCGCCATCGAATTTGTAGAAGCTTAACAATTCGCGAACTTCCATTTCCACCAATTCCAACATCTCTTCGTCTTCAACCATGTCAACCTTGTTAAGGAAAACAACGATTCTTGGAACGTTTACCTGACGAGCAAGAAGAATGTGTTCACGTGTTTGTGGCATTGGACCATCCGTTGCAGCAACAACGATAATAGCACCGTCCATCTGGGCAGCGCCAGTAACCATGTTTTTTACGTAGTCAGCGTGACCAGGACAGTCAACGTGTGCGTAGTGACGGATTTCAGTTTCGTATTCAACGTGTGAAGCATTGATGGTAATACCACGCTCTTTTTCTTCAGGGGCGTTGTCAATCGAATCGAAGTCGCGAACTGCGCTCAAACCTTTAGCTGCAAGCACTTTGGTAATAGCGGCAGTCAGAGTTGTTTTACCGTGGTCAACGTGGCCAATGGTTCCTACGTTAACGTGTGGCTTAGTCCTTTTGTACTGTTCTTTAGCCATAATTTCAGAATGTTAGATATGTTATTATTTTAGGTTCAAAAATGCTCATTTGAGCCAATGATGGGAATTGAACCCATGACCTCTTCCTTACCAAGGAAGCGCTCTACCCCTGAGCTACATCGGCTTTAAAAAGAGCGGGAGACGGGACTCAAACCCGCGACCCTTAGCTTGGAAGGCTAATGCTCTATCGACTGAGCTACTCCCGCTTGTTAAAAAAATGTAGTGGGGAGAGAAGGATTCGAACCTCCGAAGGCGTATGCCAACAGATTTACAGTCTGCCCCAGTTGGCCACTTTGGTATCTCCCCTACATTTACAAAATCCGAGCCGATGGAGGGATTCGAACCCACGGCCTGCTGATTACAAATCAGCTGCTCTGACCAACTGAGCTACATCGGCGATTTCGAAGAACTTCTCCTTAACCTTTTGGGACTGCAAATGTAGGGAAGATTTTAGATAATCCAAAAAAAAAATGACACTTTTTTTCTATTTGCCTCTAATTTTTTCTTTATACCTTACTAATTGTACCTTTAGTGCGTCAATACATAGATCCGTTGCTTCTTCAAAAGATTTTGCCTGACGGCTTGCAAAGAGGTCATTTCCAGGTATTTCCACTTTCACTTCAACAACTTTGTTGTCGGTTGCCTGGCTGTTTACTAAACGTAAAAAAACTTCGAATGCCACGATATTGTCAAACAGTTGATCAATTTTTGTGAGTTTGGTTTCAATAAATTTAATTAACTTTTGATCTGCATCAAAATGAATGGAATGAATTTTAAGGTTCATAGTATGTCCTCCTTACTTTAAAATTGAATTTAACTTCTTGGATGGGTATGTTTATATGTCTGTTTTAGCTTTTCAAAGTTATTGTGCGCATAAACCTGCGTAGCCGCCAATGAAGTATGGCCAAGCAACTCTTTAATGGCATTCAAATCAGCGCCTGCGTTTAACAAATGGGTGGCAAAAGTATGTCGCAATGTGTGCGGGCTTCGTTTGGTCATGGTTGTTACACTTTGGAGGCTTGCTCTTACTAACAGGTAAACAAATTTCGGGTATAATGGTTTGCCTTTGTCCGTAAGAAAAAGATAATTATTTTCATTACCAAAAGTCTCCATTCTTAAACGGGTGTATATATCAAGTTGTTGCATAAACCAGTCAGGCAACGGTATATTACGCTGTTTGTTTCTTTTACCAAGAACGGTGAGGTATTTTCGTTGTCTATTGATATCGGAAACTTTAAGATTTATGAGTTCAGCCCTGCGCATCCCTGTAAGATAAAAGAGCATTATAATTACGTTTTGTCTGACAACGGGGTATGAATCTGTGGCTATTTCCAGCGGGAAAAGATTCTCGGTTTGTTTTTCTTCCAGAAAATTTGGCAACTGTTGTTGTTTTTTTGGCAGTAAAATGTTCTGAGCAGGGTTTTTTTTAACGTTCCCGCTCCTGAGGTGATATTTGAAGAATGATTTGAGGGATGAAACCCTTCTGTGAATTGTGGCTTTGCTTTCTTGTTTTTCCAGTAAAAAAACGAGCCACTCCCGTACATCTTTAGAAGAGGCCGAGAGTGGTCCATTTTCATTTCCGCAAGTTTCCGCAAGAAACTTTGCAAAAAGTTCGATATCTGTGGAATATTCCCTGATTGTATAATCCGAGAACTTTCGTTCGTACTGGATATACTTTATGTATTGTCCTACTGCATCAATCATGACTGCAATATAGGATTTCCCAACACAAAAAGCAAATGTTTATTGATTATTTTCGCCTTGAATTTGCAATTGCTGAATATAAGCAGCTTTGATCATCGTTTGGCGACGTTCTTCACACTTTTTGGTAAATTGCTGACGGTTACGGATTTCTTTCATGATACCGGTTTTTTCGAATTTACGTTTGAAACGTTTCAGTGCGCGGTCGATGTTCTCGCCTTCTTTAATTGGTATAATAATCATAGTACGTTTGTTTTTAGATTTTTATGTTTTGGGCTTGCAAAGGTAGATAATCTGTTTCATTATTGCAAAAAATTCAAGGTATATTTTTATTTTTTAATCCTGTTTTGGGGTGACTAATTTATAAATCATTTGTTTAGTGATGTATGTGTAAATTATTTATTCGAATGAAAGATAAGGTAAAATCTTTTCAAGCTCTTTTTTTGTTGCTACCCGATTTTTTAGCAGTTCTTCGGGTGTTTTAATAATCTTTACGAAATTTCTGTAGCGTAATATTTTTTTGGTGAAAATTTTATCAATGTATGGATGACGTATTAATGCTTGAAAATCGGCATTATTAAGGGGTATTTTTTTTATTTGTATTGGGTCAAGCCAAGTGTTTTGTGTAATGTTTTCAATGGTTGAAGATGTTACTTCTTCTATTTCGTTTAATTGTTCGTAGTGAAGAAAGCCTCCGAGTTTGTCGCGGTAATGGGTGATTTTAAAACAAATGTCTTTTTCTAAACCCGTGGTTTTGCTCAGATCAATGGCGCTTGTGGTATTCAATTCAATTTTAGTCACCTCAACAACAACTTCTTTGGTTGTTGTAATACTTATAAATGGTTCAATTTGTTTATAGATAGTGGAATCTATGGTGTAAATTTTAAGCAAGTCCTCGGGCTTTTCAAATTTTCCCCCTTTATTACGATAATTATTGATTGTATTGGCTACTTTTTCGGGAAAACCAATGGCTATTAACTTTTCTACAGGTGTGTAATTGGGGTCAAACGTTTCTTTAATCGAAATTTCTGTATTATCATTTTTGTCTTTTAATGGCTTAAGTTTATCGTTATCAGAATTATAATCTAGAATAATGTAGGGCAATATTTTCGAGAAAATGGAATCGTCCATGCCATAAATGGCTTTTAAGTCATGCGCTGATTTGTACTTTTTGCCGGTATTTCTGAGTTTGACGATGTTGTTTGCAAGACGTTCAGGGACCCCAGCTTCTATAATTTTCTCAACGGAATCTGTATTTGGGTTAAAGTGGCGATTGATAACTACGGGTTCTTTTCGCGTATTTGCTTTTAGCTGTTCAATTGCCCATTTTGTTAGTGTAGAATCCATGAACGGAACTTCCGGTGTGGGCTGAAAGAAGTTTTTTTGGAGCAACGAAACGGCAATCGACAAAGCAATTAAAAACCAAATAGCCATTAAGGCTCTTTTTTGGCCTTGATTGTATGAATTTAAATCTTTCCAAAAGGAATTCATTGTTTATTTCCAGCTTTTTATAAAATACCCAAAGCATTAAGAAATACAAATAAAATGGCTATAGGGGCGATATATTTAACAACGAGCAGAAAAGATTTAAACCAAAATGGTTTAGTAGTGATCTCATTAATATTTAATTGTTTGTAGATATGTTGTTTGTTGATTACCCAGCCTACAAAAATTACGATGAAAAGTCCGCCGAGTGGCAACATAAGGTTCGAAGTAAGGTAAACTAGGACATCGAAGAACAGGATTTTTCCAAATTTCAAGTATGATATGTCTGCAAACGAAACCGTACTAATAATACCAATGAGGAGGCTAGCGGCTCCTGCCAGTATGGTGGCTTTACGCCTGGCCATGCGCTTTTCTTCAATAAAGTATGCCACAACAACTTCAAGGAGTGAAATGGAGCTGGTTACGGCTGCAATGGCCAGCAAAATAAAAAAGGAAACGGCAAAAAGTTGTCCTAAGGGTAAGGAATTAAATACTTGTGGCAGTACAACGAAAACTAACCCTGTGCCTTCATCGGGTTTAAAACCCAAGGCAAATACGGCAGGAAATATAGCTATCCCGGCCAGAAGAGCTACCAGCGTGTCGGTAAGGGAGACTTTGACGGCTATTTCTGTTAGTTTAACTTTGTTTTGTATATAACTCCCATATGTAATCATTGTTCCCATTCCAAGGCTGAGAGAGAAAAACACCTGTCCCAATGCATTCAGGAATACTTTACTGTCAATTTTCGAAAAATCGGGTGTGAACAAGAACGAGAGTCCTTTGCCTGCATTGGGGAGTGTTAATGATTGGATACAAAGGATAATTATTAATATAAAAAGCAATGGCATAAGATATTTGGTGTATCGCTCTATTCCCTTTTCTATTCCGGCTAACACAATGACGACCGTGAATACCATAAACAAACTTTGCCAGAAAACGGGCATTGCGGGGTTTGAGGTAAAATTGGAGAATAAGGCTCTGAGCCCTTCTGCATCGAGATTTTGATACTGATTAGTGATGGCAATTTTTATGTATTCCAGTGTCCAACCAGCTACGGTTGAGTAAAACGCCAGTATAAGAAACGAGGCAATAACTCCCATAATCCCCACCCATTTCCATTTGCTTTTGGGTTTTAGGTGATTAAATGTCCCAACAGGGTTTCTGCGGCTATGCCGACCTATAATAAATTCGCTAATCATTATTGGTGTTCCAATTGCAAGGAGCAACAACAAATAAACCAGCAAAAAGGCTCCACCGCCATTTTGACCTGCCTCGTATGGAAATTTCCAAATATTACCAAGGCCGATGGCAGATCCGGCAGCTGCCGCAATAACTCCAAATTTACTGGCAAACACGCCCCTTTTTTCAAAATCCTGATTGTTAGACATAACATATTATGTTAAAATGGGTAACCGATACCAATATGTAATTGAAATTCGTTTCGAGTGTATTTTTGATTAAACGGGAGCCATCCCGAATGAGCTTCTACTGACGGGTTTCTTACCTTAAGAGCTCCATCGAGACGGATGAGCAGAAAATCGAGGTCAACTCGGAACCCAAGTCCGCTGCCAATGGCAAGTTCCCTGTAGAACCGGTCGAGCTTGAATTTTGTATTTTCGCGCTGTTCATTTTTGTTTAATGACCAAATGTTCCCAGCATCAACAAAAAATGCCCCTTCAAACATCCAGATTATGTGGAATCGATATTCGAAGTTGCCAATAAGTTTGAAGTTTGCGGTTTGATTAGGAAAGGCTGTTGTGTCAGAGAAAGTGCCCGGTCCTAGCCTTCCTACCTGCCAGGCTCTGATATCGGTGGCCCCACCAGCAGAATACTGTTTAACAAAAGGCATGTTGTTAATATTGCCATAAGGGATACCAATACCCGAGTATATCCGGTATATCAACCGATTGTGTTGATTAATTATGTTGTAGTATCGAAAATCGAAGTCAGTTTTGGCAAATTGAGCTATTTTTGTTTGTGGATCAATGACATAGCTCCCATCAACCGTGTCTTGTTTTGTAATTTTGTAGGCCGTTGTAAGGGCATTGCCTGCCAGTTCAACATTGTATCGGAAATAAATGTAATCGCGCATGGATTTCAGTTGCTGGTTACTATAGATAAGACTGTACCACGCTGACGAGATGAAAAAGTTATCAAAGTCTTTCTTTCGGAAAGGGTTGGCTGCCAGATAGGCTGAGTCCATTACCGGAAAACGAACGGAATTTAATTCAATAGGTGTTACGATGTGCCTGATATTTTTGGTGCCGTTCCAAAAATATCCAAAATTGGCTTTTAGAATGGTGCGGGTGTAGTTTGGTTGGTTCTGAAAACTATAAGATGCTCCAGTCGAGGTCTGAGGGTGATATTTTTTATAGAAATGTTCTTTGGCGAAAGGCATAAAGAATTTTGGAAAGTCAATGCTGGCATCGGCTCCATATTCGTAAGAGTTGAACCGGAACTGGTCGCTTTCATCTTCGCTCACCCCTTCGGTTACAATCTGAGCAGCGCCTTTGATTTTCATGTTCAACATTTCTGCGCCATGAAAAATATTTCGGTGCTGGTAGGCCACATTAACCGCTGTTTCGTAATTGTTTCCTGAGTTGCTTCCTTCAAGTTCCAACGTGTAAGATTGTATGGTAAAGGGAGTTAGTTGCATTATGCAATCGATTGAATAGGCTGTATCCGACAAATTCTCGGGCTTATCGAACCGGATATTGATTAGTTTAAAAAAACCAACGGAATTCAGATATTTGTGCGTTTCTTCTACTTTACGAATATCGTAACGGTCTCCTTTTGAAATAGATAGAGCCTTTAAAATGACCTCGGGTTTGATATTCAGTTGTTGTTGGAATAAAAACGCATAGTTTCCTTCAAATACAGTATCAAAACTTTGAGTATAGCTTTCGCCTTCAATTATGGCCTTTTTGGGGTCGAAAGAAGGGAAAATGTATATATTGCGCACATAGCAAGGTTTAACGGCATGCTCATTAACTTCCGGGTTATCTTTATTCCCTTTAAGAAAACCGACGCGGGTTTTAATTTGTACCTGATTTGGTGCCAGTGTTGTGTCAGCAGTAAAGTTAATAGTTCCGGGATTGAAATAATAGTACCCTTGTTCTTTCATATTTCGCGTTATACGTTGTCTTTCCTGGTCGAAAAGCTTGATATCGAATGTTTTACCGGGTTTGATGTGTGAATTAGCGGTGTCAGCCAAAATAAGTCCTTTTACCTGTTGGTTGGCCATCTGATACTGGTTACTTTGCACTACATAGGGTTCGTTCGATTTTACTAAGTAGTAGATGGTAAGAGAGCGATCTCCATAAACGAGACTGTCCTTTATTTCAGCATTATAGTAACCCTTGTTTGCCAGGTGGATTTTAAGTTGATCGATGGTTTTTTGGGCAAGAAAGCGGTCGTATATCACAGGTTTTTCGCCTACGGTTTTTCCAATCCAGTTAAAAGGCCCAACATCTTTCTGGTTGCTTAAAAAATTATAGACATGCAGGTGAAGGCGAATAAAGTGAAAAACCTTTTTGTTGCTTTTTTGCTGAACGAAGCCCAGAAGTTCATCGGTGTCAATTTCACGGTTATCGCACTTGAGTATCACCTTGTCTAAAAGGTATTCATTCTCGGGCACAAAACGGGTTGTCCGGCAACCAACAAGGATTACAGATAGCAAAAGCAGAAGAATGAATGTATGTTTTGTATGTTTACGCAAGGTTATGTCTTATCTTTGCGGCGTAAATTTAGTGAAAAACCCTTGATTGCCGAATTTTGAATACTTTTTTGCATGTCTCCACCTAAATTTTAATGAAAAATGATTAGTTCGTCTGAGATTAAGTTGATTAAATCGCTGGAAATGAAGAAGTATCGCTTCGAACACGGCTTGTTTGTTGTCGAGGGTGAAAAAATTGTAGCCGAGTTGTTGCAATCGGGGTTGAAGATACGCGAAATCTTTTGCAGCGGTGAACACTCACCTTTTTCAAAACAGCCTAATTGCCGGATAATTTCAGAAAAACAACTCGAACGAATTTCGTTTCTTAAGACTCCCAACAAAGTTTTAGCCGTAGCAGAAATACCCGAAACGGTGTTTAGTGCTGTGAACACAGAGGCAATAGGTCAATCCTTAATTCTGGCCTTGGACAGTATCAACGATCCTGGCAACCTGGGAACAATTTTACGCATTGCTAACTGGTACGGAATAGGCGCTGTGCTATGTTCGGACGGCTGTGTCGATTGTTTTAGCCCCAAGGTAGTTCAATCCTCCATGGGAGCTCTGTTCAGGACAAGCGTTTTTTATGGTGATTTAGTGGTCAACCTTCGAAGCTTAAAAGAAGCATTCGGTTTCCGGGTTTATTCTGCCGAACTTGGGGGAATCTCTGTGTATGAATCGGAAATATCACCAAAGTCCATACTTGTTTTGGGAAGCGAGTCGCACGGAATCAGTCCTGAAATTTCGTTACTGGCCGATCTGAAAATTGAAATTCCATCATATCCGCCAGGCAATACTGCCATGGAATCGCTCAACGTTGGGGTGGCTGCCGGAATTTTGTGTGCCGAATTCAGACGTAATCACACCTAATTTTCACTTTCGGTAAACCACTATGTAAAAGTACATACCGCTAATAATCAATGTTGCGACCGAAAGAATCAGATTCGCGACAGAGATAAACGGTTGTTGATCAACAATTATCATTGCAAAACAGATGATTAATGGTAAAGCCGCTTCGGTGATTGCTACAATTTTCGATTCGGGCCATTTTTTATTCACGTTCGCTTTGTTTCTGGAGTAGATAAATCCGATAAAACCTACGGATACCATGTAAAACATGGCAATCCGTGTTCCTGGCGAGAATCCATTAAAAACAGCGGATATTGCCAATAAAACAGTGGCTATGACCAGATTTGTCCGAAAAAACAGTTTTGCCCTCATAAAAAAAAATGATTCAGTATTATTCCCATTCGATGGTTGCTGGCGGTTTCGAGCTGATGTCATATACAACGCGATTGACTCCTTTCACCCGGTTTATTATTTTGTTGGAAACCAACGCCAGAAACTCGTAAGGCAGGTGAGCCCAGTCGGCGGTCATGCCATCAGTTGAGGTTACAGCACGTAATGCAACTACTTGTTCGTAGGTGCGTTCATCGCCCATAACGCCAACAGACTGAACCGGGAGTAGCATAACACCAGCCTGCCATACTTTGTCATACAATCCGTGTTCGTGGAGGGCCGAAATGAAAATATCGTCCACTTCTTGCAAAATGGCTACTTTCTGACGTGTAATATCACCAATTATGCGGATTGCCAGGCCGGGTCCGGGGAATGGATGGCGGTGTAAAAATTTATCGGGAATGGAAAGAGCAGTACCAACTCGTCGCACTTCGTCTTTGAAAAGCAAGCGCAAAGGTTCAACAATTCTCAGGTTCATTTTATCGGGAAGTCCCCCAACATTGTGGTGCGATTTGATGGTGACCGATGGGCCGTTTACCGATATTGATTCAATTACATCGGGATAAATGGTTCCCTGAGCCAGCCACTTTGCCCCATTTATTTGCTTGGCCTGTTCTTCGAAAACATCAATAAATTTCTTACCAATGATTTTTCTCTTTGTTTCGGGATCAGAAACGCCTTCCAAGGCATTCAAAAAATCGTCGGAGGCATCAACTCCTTTGACGTTTAATCCCATTTCCTTGTAGTTTTCGAGCACCGACGAAAATTCGTTTTTTCGCAAAACCCCGTTGTTGACAAAAATGCAGTGCAGGTTTTTTCCAATGGCCTTGTGCAGAAGCACTCCGGCAACGGTGCTGTCAACACCCCCCGAGAGTCCCAAAATAACAATGTCGTTGCCCAGCTGGTTTTTCAACGATTCGACCGTGGAATGGATGTAAGAATCGGGAGTCCAGTCTTGTTTTGCGCCGCAAATATTGACAACAAAATTCTGCAGCAGCTTCATTCCTTCTGTCGAGTGGTAAACTTCGGGGTGAAACTGGATACCGTAAGTTTCCTCGCCTTTAATCTGAAACGCAGCATTGGCTACATCGGTGGTTCGGGCAATATTTATAAAATCTTGGGGCATAGAAACAATGGTGTCGCCGTGCGACATCCAAACCTGGCTGTTGGCCGACATTCCGTCAAACAACTTGTTTTGCGTATCGATATTAGAAAGGGAAGCCCGACCGTACTCCCGATGTTGCGAGGCTTGTACCTGTCCGCCAGTGGTGTGTGCCATAAGCTGAGCTCCATAACAGACACCCAAGACAGGCCATTTTTTTCGAATCACCGATAAATCAATGGTTGGCGCATTTTCCTGCCTGACGGAAAAAGGGCTTCCACTTAAAATTACCCCAACCACAGTACTGTCGGGGGCTGGAAAATGATTAAACGGGTGGATTTCGCAATAAACATTGAGTTCCCTTACGCGGCGTGCAATAAGTTGTGTGTACTGGGATCCAAAATCGATAATCAGGATTTTTTGCTTCATCGTGTCTTCTTTGATCGGCTTTTTTTTCGTCGCAAAGATAGTATTTTTTTAGTTTTTCTGGAAAGACATGAACCACGGCAAATGGTTGGCCATGTTACTTTTTATTTTTATTTTTGGTTTTTCAATATAGTTGTTCTATGCGTCAGTTGTTGTTGTTGCTGTTCTTTTCCATGTGCATTTCAGTCGTTGGTCAGGATGCCGGCGTAAACTGGATGACGGTTGAGAGGGCTCAGTCGGAAGCACGATGGGATCCAAAACCTATTTTGGTATATTTTTATACCCACTGGTGTGGATGGTGTAAAAAAATGGACGAAGGTACTTTTCGCCATCCCGTCATTGTCAACTATTTGAATCAGAATTACTACTGTGTTAAGTTCAATGCCGAGACGCCTGATTCGATTCTCTTCAAGCGTACTTTGTTTCGCAACCAAAATCCCGGGGCACGATCGGCGCATGATTTTACCATTTTTTTGTTGCAGGGCAAAATGGGTTATCCGGCCTGTGTGGTTCTTTCCCCTGAACTAGAGCCTCTTACCGCCGTAAGGGGATATCGGAGGCCAAAAGAATTCGAGGCATTATTGTATTTTTTGAAAAATGAACATTATATTGGTCAACCCAATTTCGACGAATATCTGAAGACCTTCAAGTCGTCGATTGTGGAATAAGAATAGAATCAACATAAAATCACCGATATGGATAATTTTCGCGAATTAGTTTTACAAAACCGCAGCTACCGAAGGTTCGACAACTCTGTAACGATTGAAAGAAGCAAACTTTTAGAGTGGATAGACATTGCCCGTTATACCCCTTCGGCAAGGAATCAACAACCGCTGAAATATATGGCAATTGCCGATGAAGCCCGAAACCAGGAGGTGTTTAGAACCCTTTCATGGGCAGGATTTCTGACCAATTGGCATGGACCGTCACCTGAAGAACAGCCAACAGCTTACATTGTTATTTTGCATGATACGAGCATTGCCCCAAATTGCCATTGCGACCATGGTATTGTTGCGCAAACCATTATGTTAGCGGCTGTAAACGAGGGTTTTGGAGGATGTATTCTTGCGGCAGTAAACCGCCCCATGTTGGCCAAGACTTTGCAACTCCCCGAGAACTTTGAAATTATGTTGGTTCTGGCTTTGGGAAAACCCAGCGAGGTTATTGTTACCGAACCCATGGTAGAAAACAGACACAGCTATTACCGCGATGAAAAGGATGTTCACCATGTTCCAAAGCGGGATTTGAGAGATTTGATTCTGGGAAGCTAGGGTTTCTTGAAATTCGTTACCCATTACGGCTTATTAATTTTATCTCTACCGGGAATAGCCCAGGAAATTGTTATTGCGTAAGTTTTTGTTTATAAAGGGGTTGAAAAAGAAAAGGTAGTTTTCTTTAACATTGAAAACTACCTTTTGAGCGATTCAAAAGCGGGAATTCCAGTTACTCTTCCAGAAAATAATTGCGGCGTATCTCCTCTTCAATAGCTTTGTTGTGTTGTATATCAATAATTTTGTTTAAGTGGGTTTTGTATTCATCGGCTTTTTGGGTTTCGCCAAGTTTGTTGTGAATACGTATTAGGGCGTAGTAGGAGGGAAGGTGTAAATCGTTGATGTGAAGGCAAATTTTTAGTTCCCCAATGGCCTCGTTCAGAAAATTATTGCTTTCGAGGTTTTCGGCCAATTTAAAATGTGTTTCAAGGGTGTCAATTTCGTGGGAGAGTTTGGCTTCCAGTATGTCCTCTGTTTCTGTAACTATCATGGAACAAGGAACATCGGAAATAATACGTTCCGTAACTGAACCCATAATCATTTTCTTCAGTCCGCTTCCACCAGTGGTTCCTAAAATAAGCAGATCAACCTGGTTTTCGTGGATAAACCGTAAAATCTCCCCGGATACATCGCCTTTTTTTACTACTGCATTGTAAGGTACCGAGTGTACACTGGCCTTTTCGGCAAAATGGTTTATTCTTTCAATGTTTTCCGCTATTTCTTCCTCGATATCCTTTCCCGATTCGGTAAAGGTCAGAAAGCTCGGCAATATCGAGTTTTCAATAACATGCATGATTGTCAGTTTAATCCCAAACCTTTTGGCAAACCGAATGGCATTTTTAAGGGCAATTTTCGAAGGTTTCGAGAAATCTACCGGGCATAAAATGTGCTTGTATTCAAAACTTTGGTCTTGCTTTACTGCGTACACAGCTATTTCAGATTCGCGGATTACCCTTTCTGTCCGGATGCAAAATTTCTTCGGGTTTGTGGGTTGTCCTGCAGGCATTGCAATCAGGTTAGCATCCTTTAAATCGGCAACATAGGCAATGGTCTCATATATAATACCATACTCGATGTGGATTTCGCATTTGATTTGCCTTTCGGACAGTATTTTCTCTTTCAATTTGTTTAGCTCGGTATTGACGAACTTGTAGGCAATATCCTTTGTTTTTGACGAAAGGACTTCTTCCGGTAAAACATAGAGAAGAATTAGTGTTGATTCGTAATTTTCGGCCAACGCAATGGCACCTTCAAGGTGATGGTGGTGTTTGGCTTCAATGTCAACTGGTACCAGAATTTTCTCAAGCAGGTTCATATACTGTTTTTTTCGATTAATACGGAACAATTATGCAATGCGCTACAATTCTTTTGGCAGAACCACTAAAAAAATTGCCCGCCTTTTTATTTCGCAATTCACGGATTTTTTCCACACAAATGTAGCAAAAAAAAGGTTTTTGACAAAGGTTTATTTGAATATTGTGACCTTGGTTTTCATATTTTTATATTTTTTTCGGTTTAAGGCCTCATGGAACCCAAATGCTTAATAATCATACACATGTGTGTCAAAATTTGGTCGGCATGGGCGTTTCATATGTCTATAATTTTTCGGTTTACGGCCATATGGAACTTCATGCCGACTTTAATCATGCGCCTGTGTGTCGGAAAATCGGTTGTCGGCATGGGCGTTTCATATGTTCAAAATTTTTCAGTTTAAGGTCATATGTAACTCACATGCTTAACCCAACTTGCAACTACCCGTCGTCAAATTCCCGAAAATAGGGGGCTTCGT
>JBBISE010000030.1:0-27129 GCA_037441445.1 Salinivirgaceae bacterium | reverse complement strand
TCCATATGGCCGTAAACCGAAAAATTATAAACATATGAAACGCCCATGCCGACAAACGATTTTTCGACACACAGGCGCATGATTAAAGTCGGCATGAAGTTCCATGTGACCTTAAACTGAAAAAATTTGAACATATGAAACTATCATTGGCCTCAACTAAACTTTTAACCTCATTTTGAGGTTTCATTTTGGCTTACGTTGCCATGGCTCTTCCGGTTTGACAGAGCGGGGAGAAGCTTAGTTTTGTCTTGATTTTTTGTAACTTTTTGATCAAGCAAAAAGTTAGAAGGATTAAAAATGCAAGGTTTTTTCTTTGTTGAGTCAAAAACCATTGCATTAAGATGTGCTCGATATACTTCTATGTGTTTAGTTATCAATACGATAATAGATTTTCAACAGACCCTAATTATGCTCTCGTCTGTTGGGTTTTTAGTCGTGGGCAATGCACGCATACATAATCTATCCGCTCAGGGCCAAATGAAATTACGCATCGCCTCTTTCAAGAAAACAAAAGGGGAATATCAGGTAGTATAAGAATGATGGAGATAGCAAAAATGTAAGTAACAGGCTACAAAAGTACGCAAAACTTTGCAAAAAAAATATACCAAAAAATTAAAAGTAGCAGCGTATCTTTGCTCGGTTTCTAACACAAAACGACGTAGATGTATATGAACCTTCCGGTTTCAATACCCAAGAACGAATATAGCGCAAGCAGTTCCCGTCCATTTTTACCTCCTTTTTTCAATTCAGAACACCCAACCCAAGTCCAAATAATAGAAAATAGTCTGACAAGATGTGTCGTCTGCAGAAATATGGTTTTGAGTTTTCAAAACCATTTTTTGTATCCTCTCCATAGTAAACCATGTGGCAGGAGAATAAATGAACCCCGAAACAACAAAAAAATCGTAGTGACCTTAAACTGAATAATTATAAAAACATGAAGAACAAAAGCTTAGTCTCCATTACCGACTACACAAAAGAAGATTATTTACACATTCTGGAACTCGCTGCCGAGTTTGAAAAAAATCCGGTTCAGGATATTTTGAAAGGGTACGTTGTCGCTACACTTTTTTTTGAGCCGTCAACAAGAACCCGCCTGAGTTTCGAAAGCGCCGTAAACAAATTGGGTGGCCGGATTATTGGCTTTACCGATGCCGGAACCTCCAGCGTCCAAAAAGGGGAATCGCTCAAGGATACTATCCTGACCGTAGCCAATTATTCTGACCTGATTGTCATGCGTCACCCCATTGAGGGAAGCGCCCGGTATGCCAGCGAAGTAAGCGGTGTGCCCATTATTAATGCCGGCGATGGGGCTAACCAACACCCAACTCAGTGTTTGTTAGACCTTTTCAGTATTAAGAAAACTCAGGGAAAATTAGAAAACCTGAACATTGCCATGGTTGGCGACCTGAAGTACGGAAGGACAGTACACTCGCTCCTGATGGCCATGTCGGAATTCAACCCCACGTTTAACTTCATTTCGCCGGCCGAACTGAAAATGCCACAGGACTATAAATCGGTGCTCGACGAAAAAGGGTTGAAGTATTACGAACATACCGATTTGGAGGAAGCCCTCGAGTACGCCGACATTGTGTATATGACCCGCGTACAAAAAGAACGATTCTCGGATCCAATTGAATACGAAAAAGTTAAGAATGCCTATATTCTTAAAAATTCCATGTTGTCGAAAACGAAAGAAAACATGCGCATTTTACACCCGCTTCCAAGGGTTAATGAAATTCACACCGACGTGGACACAAACCCCAAAGCCTACTATTTCGAGCAAGCCCTGAACGGCGTTTATACACGCCAGGCAATTATGGCTAAAATTTTAGGCATCAAATAATAGTTGTTTCGTTCGAACAAGAAATAAAGTCGTATTCAAAAAACACAACAATGAAAGATAAAACCCTAAGCGTTAGCGCAATAAAAGAAGGCACGGTAATAGACCATATCCCTGCCGATCAGCTTTTCGATGTTTTGACAATCCTAAAGCTCGACAAGTTAGAAACACAAATAACCTTTGGCACAAACCTTCCCAGCAAGCGGTTAGGTCGAAAAGCCATTATTAAAATCGAAGGAAAGTTTTTCGAGGCCGATGAAATTAACCGCATCGCCCTGGTAGCACCACAAGCAAAACTCAACATCATTCATGACTACACCGTAACGGAAAAACGAATAGTGGAAGTTCCCGACGGTATTGTTGGTATTGCAAAATGTATGAACCCTAAGTGTATAACCAACCACGAAGCGGTTACAACCAAATTTACTGTAATTGATAAAGCTAATGTAGCCCTAAAATGCCTCTATTGCGAAAAAACAACGGATAGGAAGCACCTCGAAATTCTATAATACAAAAAAACTGCTGAAACTGTCCCAATTGCCATCAACGTTAACCTAAACTGAAAATGGCAAGCCGGACAGTTTTTTTATACAAAACTATTGTGCAGTATTTTGCGGGTTTTCCAGCGTTGGAAAACGGAAAGGAGCAACCCTGTTAGAATGGCTAACAAAAGGGAAAACAACCCGGGCACCCATGTCCACGGCAAGTCCATTAAAACAAGGGCCTGGTATCGTACCAGCTCGGAAAAAAAGTAGGCCGGAACAACAATAATGAAGGTTTCAAAAACCGATTTTCGAAGAAACATTCCCAACAATTGATTTGGGTGATAGCCCATTTCAAAATACCGCGCAACCATAACCGACTTTTCGGATAGCCGTAAATACAACTCACTAACAATCAACAATCCGCAGAGTGAGATAAGCAGGAAAGCCAGGATAATTAAACCGGGAATCAACACCAAACCCATTTTACGGACAATTTCGGATTGAATAGAACTTTCCTCAGATTCCAGCCCCATTTCGTCAAGAAAACTCAGGAAACGTTCCTTATCGCCTGATTTATAAACAACTACCAGTTTCACAGGATCCTGATTGGCTCCGGAACCGTACTTCCTGTTCAGTTCTTCCAACATTTTCTGGGGGACCAAAAGTGTATTGAAACGCGTTGTGAAACCGGCAATGCGCCCCTTTAGGGTTACTTTCTGACCATTGCCATACAAATCAATGTTGAAAACCAAAGATTTAAGCAATGCCGGAGAAACGACCGGTAGCCCCTGCGAACGCGAAAAACCCAAATTATAGAGATTGAGGTATGTTTTGGGGATGATTATCGGAATTGTATTTTCGGGCCCTGACCCTTCAAACGGTACGTCAAGCATATTGTCGGGAACTGATTCAAAAAACAATTCGGTTGAAATCCTTCCCTGTTGTGGAACTTCGATGCTGGCCACAGCACGGAATAAAGAACTTTGAAACGCTTGTGCCTGCTCAACTGCGGGGTGTGAGGAAATTTTATCGCATTCGGTTTTTGTCAGAAAATTGGTCTCGCGGTCTAACGTCGAAAAAATGGTGACTTTCCTGAATACGGTCGTAAACTGCCGCTCAGCAGTTGTTAACGAGGCCTCAAAGTAGAGGTAGAAGGTAATCCACGAGGTGCAAAGCAGAACAGTAGTACCAACCCATCCTCCAAGAATGGTAACAACGGAGCGGAAGGAAATATGGCTCTTTTTACCCATTTTGCCCTAGATTAATTTCCTGAAAATTTGTCAATAAAGGGTTTGATTTTGTATCGGCAATAATAATTCCCGCCTTGTTTTGCCCTGTCACGTGCAAAATAAGATGCAGGGCCCGTTGCAGGTTTTGGCTATCGAGATGCGCAAAGGGCTCATCAAGTAAAATCCAGCGGAATGGCTGGCACAACGCCCTGAGAATGGCCACACGCTGCTGCTGACCGAAAGAGAGTTCTGACACCTTCTTATTCAAAAGGGTTGCTATATCCAATTCCTGGGCATATTCCTGCAAAACGTTTTCCGTAACATGGTTTGTTAAGCTGTTTTTTATGCGCAGGTTTTCCATGGCCGATACGTTGTTGAGAAGCCTAAAGCCCTGAAAAACCATGCTTATCGAATTTTTTCGCAATGCCGACCACTCTTCAACCCCAAATAATTTTGTATCGGTATTCTGGTATCTGTATGTTCCTTCGTATTCTTTTATCAACCCATAGAGCACATGTAAAAACGTACTTTTCCCGGTTCCCGAAGGCGATTTAACACAATAACGGCCACCATCTTCTAACAACAAAGGAGTGTGGTCGTTGATGAGTTTTCCGGTAAACGCAAGCGATACGTTGTTGATTTCTATGCTCATATATTTACTTTTGCCATCAAATGGCAACTTGGTTGTAAACGTACCTGTACATCAAAAGGCAGGGAAATCATTCCTACGCAACGTGGGAATTTTCACAAACATGGTTCACGAAATAGCTTTGAAAAGGTACTGCGGGTTTTCTTCCATCATACGCCGGAAGTGTTTCAGCATATTGTCCTTTATAGCCGGACTGTACCAGCGGATTTTGGTATTTACGCCTCCGGTTTCAAAATCGACATAGATGTGCAGGAACTGTTCCTTGGGAACATCAATATCGATGATGAGTTTTTGGAGCTGCGAAATTTCGTCAGAAAACTGGCTGTAATTGAACCAAACAGCAATGTCGGATGCCTGAGAATGAAAATTCACAAAATCGGGGTCAAGGTTGCTTCCGTTATTTGTATTGGACAATAAACCTGCGGCTTTCTCTAACAGGGCGGTCTGCTCAGTCTTTTCCTGGTACAGAAACAGAACTTCTGCCCCGCTCCATGCTACAATCCACTGGTTGGTCATAAAATAATCAATGTCACCAAATTTCAGAACCGGAACAGGTAAAGGATTTGTTTTTAGCGTGGTATTGATAAATTCGGCGAACTTTTGTTTCCCTGAGATTTTGGCTCTGGCTCCAATCAGCGATGATTGGTTTTTGTCATCGCGCGAAACAAAACAATACACCGGCTCCACGACATCCAAACCGGTTTTCAGCGGATTGTCAATGTGCGGGATTAATCCCTCGCGGTTTGTTTTTTTTAATCCGTTGATGATTTCCTTGTACAGCGGTGCATCTTTAAGCTCATAGATGGCACTTTTGCGGGCAACTTCCCATGTATCAACCCTCATGACCAATGCGCAATCGGTTGGAAGCACAGGGGCTTTTTTTTGCTTGTCGGTACACGAACCAAAAAGCACAATGATTAATGTAAAGAATAAGACAGGGCCGGTTGGTCTGAGACACTTCATAATTGTATGGTTGTTGTTGATTACTTTGCAGAACGTTCGCGCATGAAAAAGGCGATGAATATTTCAAAAAATTCGGCCAGAAAATACGCTCCCAGCAAGATCAGGAACGAGAGTGCAAAACCGTTGAACAGTCCTAAAAATCCTCCGTTTATCAATAACGAAATGTAGTCGTGGAAACTTTGGACAAAAATAGCACTAAAGGTGTTACCAATGAAATTGTTGATAAGGGCTGTGCTCATTCCTCCGGTTAAACTAATCAAACCCTCAACCGGAGCGTAGGGAATGGCAGCAAGGGCAATGGCAACAAAAGAGATGGTTGACGCAATGGCAGGCAGCACGCACAACGATTCGCCCATAATTTTAATTAGTTTGGGGAATATGAAAAGTACGCCGGCAAAATCGCGGTTGCGGAAATCATTGGCCCTTTTCCAGAGGACACCCGAGACAATAAAAAACATGAGCAGGTTAAGGAATAAAGTAATAACAAAACAGATAATTGACCGTACTAATTCAAAACCTGAAAAAGAACCCCTCAAAGTGGCAAAATAACCGGTTTTACCAAATAATCCCGTGATAATGAGATACAAACCCATTAATGCAACCACAACCGCAGCGGCTTTTAAAATATAAAAAAAGGTAAATCGAAAAACTTTGCCCGTACTGCAATCGAGTTGTTGCAGAGGGTTGGCAATTAATGTCCTAAAAAGCTTTGTCATACAAAATTGGCGTTTGTGTGTTTGATTTCCGACTCGGAATAGTGCATGTTTTTACAAAAATAACCCAAAAATTTAAAATTGTTGCAAAAAAAGATAAAATATGCTTCCGTTCGGTCTATAAGTTGTTGAACCTAATTCCGGCAAGGATGATATCGTCGATTTGGGAATAGCCCCCGAGCCAATCGTCCATCAGTTTTTCGAAGAAAATCTCTTGCTCAAACATTGTCTGTTCCTGAACTTCTTTAAGTGTTGATTGAAGTTTTGAAGTACTAAATTTTCGGTTTTGCGGTCCTCCAAACTGGTCGGTTATACCATCGGAGAAAATATAGAAAGTGTCGCCCCGTTGAAGTTTTATACGCTCGGTAACAAAAGTTTTCTCTTGTTTTATTTGGCTCCCGCCAATGGATCCACGAGAGGCTATCGTTTGAATCAGTTCACCATGCCGCAGTAAAAAAAGTGGCCGATAGGCTCCGGCGTAGAGCAGTTCATCGCTTCCTTCATCAATGGCGCAAAGGGCAATGTCCATGCCATCGAATGTGTCGTCTTTTCGTCCTTGTTGGTTTAGGCTTACTTTAATGTCCCTGTCTAAGTGGGTCAATATTTCGTGTGGATCGGTAATATCGTATTCAATGATTGCCTTTTCGAGCAAGTTATTGCCAATAATACTCATGAAAGCTCCCGGAACTCCGTGCCCCGTGCAATCGGCAGCGGCAAAATAACGTCGGGTACCCTTTTTTCCATACCAAAAAAAGTCGCCACTGACAATGTCCTTCGGTCTGAAAAAGACAAAAGAATCGGGAAATTCACGTAAAAACGAGGTTATTTTGGGAAAGATTATGGCTTGCTGAATACGTCGGGCGTATTGAATACTCGAGGTTATATCCTCATTCTTTTGCTGCAATTCCTTTGTTCTAGCCGCAACAATTGCCTCCAAAATTCTTTTTTCGTGTGCTAATTTATAGGTTCGCCACCAAACAAATCCAACAACGCTGATAATCAGGAAAAGAACATACGATACGTACGCTATATTGGTTCGCCACCAGGGTGGAGTTATCGTAACATCAATTACTCGTTCCTTGTCGCTCCAGTAACCCTCGCTGTTGGTTCCCCTGATGTGCAACTTGTAATTTCCCTCTTTCAGGTCAGGAAACGACACGTAATTACGCGTGCTGGGTTGCGACCATTTGTCGCTCTGACCTTCGACTTTGAACATAAACAGGTTATTTGTAGGATCAACAAAATCGAGGCTGACAAATTCAAAGGCCAGAAAGTTTTTAAAGTAAGGCAGCGTTAGTTTTTTTATAAACGATACTGATGTATCGGACACATGATCGACGTCCATAACCTTAATGGAAGTCAGCTGTATTTCGGGTTTAAAATTCCTGGGTTTAATGTGCGACGGATCGAAAAAGTAAAATCCCTGTGTTCCGCCAAAAAATATCAAATTGTTGGATTTGTCGTAGTAATAGGCACCCTGGCTGAATTCAAGAATCCTTAGCCCGTCTTTTTTTCCATAGGTTTTGAATGCTGCAGGGTCGCTTTGATCTAGTTTTGAGTCATACCGGCAAATTCCTTTGTTTCCACTGATCCATAGATTGTTATCGGTGTCTTCAATAACTCCCCAAACCGTGTTGTTCGGAAGGCCTATGGATTCATCGATGGTTGAAAATTTACGGGTATCGGGGTTAAATACTGAAATTCCCTTATCCGTACCAATGTAGTATAGACCTTTGGAGTCTTTGGTTATCTGGTATATTGTGTTGCTTACAATAGAAAGCGAGTCGTCATCATTGGCCATGAAACGTTCAACAGCTTGGGTAACAGGGTTAAACCTGATTAAGCCTTTTCCATTGGTTCCCAGCCAAAGTGTGTTGTCCGTATCGCGGAACAGGGAAAAAACGGCCGTATTTCCTATTCCAAGATACGTATCCATTTGCTCAACCTCATTGGTAACGGTGTTCAACCTGTTTAGACCTCCGTATGTGGCAACCCAAAGATGCTGTTCATCATGCGGCATGATTCGTATCACTGTATTGTTATTCAGTGTTTTACCTGGTTCGTTGCCTTTTTTGTAACTTACAATGGATCCGGTTGTGGGATTAAACTTTTGCAAACCTTCGCCCCATGTCCCAAGCCAAATGGTATTGCTGTTCTCCTTGAAAATTGATAAAATCCGGCTGCCCAATGCCTTGTATTTCTGGTTGTAGTTCAAAAACTCCTGGTTTTGGAGATCGAACACCGAAACACCACCACCAATGGTTCCAACCAACATCCGCTGCTGATCGAGTTTTTCGAATGCTGTCACAATGTTGGATGGCAGCGAATTGGGTTTTTCGGTTTTGCTGACATAATGGAAACGCACTTCGACACTGTGCAGGACATTCACACCAACATCGTGATTGCTTATCCAGATTGAACCTCCGGCATCCTCCATGACATCGAGCAGACGATTGCTGGAAAGGCTGAATTCATTGGTTTCGTTGCTTACAAACAGGTGTCCTTTATTTGAATCACCACCCTCGAAAAACAAGAGGCCTGCATAGGTGGCCAACCAAATGTTTCCCCTGCTGTCGCGCAGGATTTTCCTTACCTGTGGTGCTGATGGCATTTTTCCGGTACAGGGAGTCAAATCGATTTCAGAAACGGTGTTGCTATGAATGTCAAACTCAAATAGCCCGCGTTCGGCAGCTATCCAGTATTTTTCATCGCTGAATTCGAAAATCTGGTTGACGCGGTTTCGTCCTTCAAAATTGCCGAGATCGGTTCTATCTTCACTTACCCTGTAATGTTTAATTTTCTTGTTTGGAAAAATAATAAAAAATCCTTGCCCATAGGTAGATACAAGGCGTTGTCCACCTGTTCCTTTAATGAAAGAACGAACGTACAGGTTTTCGGTGTCGAGTTTTAGAATAGAGGCTTCGCGGGTTTTCAGGTTTATGCGGATAATGCCCAATGTTTGCGATCCGGCTATCAAAATTGAATCCGATTCAACAAAAAGAGACCGGATAGGCTGTCCTAAATAATTGCGGGTAGTGTCATCGATTTGCAATTGCGAAAGTCGTCCGGTTACTTTGTTAAAGATGGTAATCCCTTCGGCTGTAGCAACATACAATTTTTTATCGTATCCCTGGACAATGTCATATATCTTACTGTTTGTAAGGGTTTGTCCCGTTAAACCACTGTTAGTAAAGGTCTTGAACTGGATTCCATCAAAAAATGTCAGCCCGTTTTCGGTGCCAAACCACATAAACCCACACGAGTCCTGATAAACCTTCCAGACTGTTCCAACGGGTAAGCCATGTTCGGTTGTGTATCGGCGAAACTGGTGCTGATCGGACTTACCTGCATGCAATTCACTGGCTACAAGTAAGATAATTGTAATTATGCAATAAAAACGGTTCATGAATGGTTCGTGTAATTCAGGCAGTTAAGATAGTGATTTTGAATTTCAATCACCAACTTTTATTGATTTTTTTATAATTGCTGTGGTTCCGGGTCCCTCGCAAAACAGAGTATCAATAAGGGACAAATTGGGCAAAAAACCGTGTTTATCGGCAAAAACCTGGTGATATTGAATTTCCACAAACTGACTGTCCGGGGTTGCATATTGGCTTTTTGGGTGTATGTTATTTCTCCAATTGTATGGGTGTTTGTTTTGAAAATCAGTAGTTTGAACTATCTCAGTTTTGATATTCAATAGTTTGAGCTGAATTTCTAAAATTTCGCGATTTAAGTCCCATAAAAAAGGATAACGTTTGTTAAACAAGGGTTCAACATAGTCAGCATAATACTCGAAATAGGGGGAATTTTCATACGCCGAACGAATGCTACGCCAATGGTTTAGTTGCCATGGCGTGTGGTATGCTATTCGAATATCCGTTATTTTCGTATTGCCCACATGTTTTTCGACCGGAACACTTAGCGCCTGTAAGCCGTTGGCGCCGTATATGTGGCACCGGTTTCGGTAACTTTGGCGTTGGTAGTGCTCATGAGCCTCCAATATTACCCGCCGGCTTGCCAAAATTTTCGTAAAGTACTGGATATTTGGAAAATAGGATGTACTCAAAAGAACTTCGTCCATAGTTTGTTTTTTTTTTGCAAACTTAGGGAAAAGTTGGCATTGTTGTTAGGCTTATTCTGGTTCGATTAGTGGAGGTGTAAAAATTTAGCCCTTTTACACGAAAAACGACCGTGGGGTGCAGTCGAAGCAAAGCAAGCAGAAAAATTTGAAAATGTTGAAAGTCAGAAGTCGGAAGATGGAAGTCCGAAGTGGGAAGTCCGAAGTGGGAAGTCCGAAGTGGGAAGTCCGAAGTGGGAAGTGGGAAGTGAGAAGTCCGAAGTCGGAAGTCCGAAGCTGGAATTTGAGGTTGGAAGGTCATGCTTAGCGTAGTCGAAGTATGACACACCTTGAAAAGTGGTGGTTGAGGGATGAAGTGCAGAACGCCCCCCTTCGTCTCCGCTCAGGGTGACTCCACAAGTCGTTCATGTTCAGAATAGTCGTATAAACAGACCGCACTCGGATTCTTAGTGAACCTATGAGTTCTTAGTGTATTAGTAAAAACTATGTACCTATGTGGTTTAGAATGTCGAACAAGGAATAACGATTGTTGATTTTCGAAGGGATACGGGGCTAATTCGTGAAATAATTCTCCCCATTTGCCTTTCAGGCATCAGATTTGCAAAAATTCGTCGTTGATGATCCCGAACAAAAACAATAGAACCATGCAAAACAAACCCACACTGAAAGTACTGATGATTGATGCATCGAACGGTTTCTCTAAGCTAAACCGCTATTCCGTTGGCGATTTTTTTGGTCCCGTTGACCTGGGAATTCACCTCAGCCACAAGCATAACAGCCTGAACGTGGGCACCGGGTTGCTTGCCGGATCCATCTTCCCTGGTTCTAACCGAATGATTTTTAGCGGAATATCGCCGTGCTGGCATGGGTTTTACATTTCTTCGATGGGGGGCGCTGGTTTGGTGTTCGACGATTTGGGAATAAACATGTTTTCCATTGTGGGAAAGGCCTTTACACCATCGATTCTGTACCTGAACCGAAAAGATGGCTAGGATATTGAACTGGAACTGTTGCCCGTTCGCCGACGCGAGATATGGAACTCGGGTCGCAAAGGCGTTTACGCGGTCATGGAAACCGCGCTCAAACATTTTGGCAACCGGTACGAGAACGACCCGCGCGTATTGGCGACCGGACCTGCATCGATGTTTACCGATTTTGGAGCCATTGCCTCGGCTCCCATAAAAAACCGCGAAATTACCTATGTTGACACGTGGGCAGGAAGGGGAGGCTTTGGCACCAAAATGCTTATGGAACATGGTATTATTGGTGTTATTTATGGTGGAACCCACATTGACGACGATTTTCGCGTCCGCAACGTGGCCGACAGCTGGTTTCAGGACAAGTACAACCAAAAACTGGCATCCAAAGACCTTGAAGCAACCACAAAATACCGGTACGACCCAAAATTCAATACTGGTGGCACTTTTGGGGTAAATTTTGCCACACTCGAAGAACGCATTATTGCCTTCAACTACCGCAGCATGTTTATGTCGCGCGATGAGAGGCTGAAAATCCACAAAGATTTTATTGTCGATCATTACCTTAAGCAGTTTAACGACGAGACAATAAAAACCAAGCAGCAAAAGACTTGTGGCGAACCTTGCGCGGCTGTCTGCAAGAAAATGAACGGCAAGTTTAAAAAAGATTACGAACCTTACCAAACCATGGGCCCGTTGTGTGGAATTTTTGATCAAAGGGCTGCTGAAATGCTGAATCACCACGCCGATATGCTTGGTTTCGATGCTATTTCGGTTGGTGGGATATTGTCGTGGCTCATGGAGTGTATGCACGAAGGATTGCTGGAACCCTCGGATTTGGGCGTTACACGCAAGCCTGTTTTTACTACCGATGGTTTCCGCGTTGTCGAAGATTCTATGCACAATGCACATTTAGGCGTAGAACTTCTTGACCAAATGGTTACGGAGAACGGGAAAATTGACCTCTCCCAGGGAGCACGCAAATTTGGCCGTCACCTGGCCCGGGAGAAAGGACGCGACATTTTAGACAAATTTGTGTACACCGCTTTTGCCCGTCGTGGCTGGATGGTGCCAAACCAATACTGGAGTCCCGGCGTGTTGTCGCCCATGCCCATTATGGGAAAATATTACAACCACTACGGGAAAGAGTTTGTTCCGCCACGTGAGATGGGTCGTGTTAATGCACAACGCCTTGTTCAAGAGTTGGTTATGGATAATTTGGGAATCTGTCGGTTTCATCGCGGTTGGGCGGAGGATATCATGCCCGACATTATTGAATCGCTGTTTGGAAAAAAGGAGCAGTTCCAGAAATCATTAAAACTCACAGCTAGCCGCCTGAACAGCCGCAATGCCTCGGTTTTCTGGGAAAGCCGGCGAAACATCGATTTCGTGTTTACCTACCTGAAAAAGTTGCGCGACGAGGACAAGGTTGCCCATCCCGAGTTACAGTTGTGGATGGAGCGGTTCGAGAAAGACAAAACGCAGGCAGCCCTCGACTATTGGTACGAGATACACAAAGGGGTGCACGAAATGTTAAGGGAGTTTTAACCCATAAAATAAGCCCCTGCAAAACCTACAGCGGCACCTAGTATGGCGGACATCACGGTGATTGGGATTAAGGCCTTTCTGTCTTGTGCTCCAACTATAATCATAATCGGAATTCCCGATAATTCGGCTATTATCAACCCTTTAAGCCAAGGATCAATATCCCAGTCAACAAACGGGATAATCAGTCCCAAGACGACCCAGTGCGAAAATGCCGACAGGCTGGCTGTTTTATTCAGTTTTTGGATTAGCATGGGGATTACATCAACTATTCCAGCGCAAATTCCAATAGATAAGGCAATGAGAAAATTGTTCATAATGCAGTTTTTTGTGTGGTTTACAAAATAATCATTCAGTAATCATATCCTGATTTACTAATCGTTTAAAACGATTAATGTCTGCCTGTGAAAGTTTTACGGTTATAATATCCGGACCGGTGTAATACTGAAACAAAATCTTTTCCGCCTCTCTTACCGACTCGACCAGTTTGTCGCTGAGGTGGTAGTCCATTTTATAATTTTCATTTTCAGTAACTTTCGTGTCAATAATATTTGGGTTTACATCTGAAGGTTTGGATCTTTCCCAACGAATTTTTTCCGGCATTGCATTTTCTATAGCACAGGCAAAAACCTTGTTGTCAATAACATAAAAAACTGTGTCGTTGACATGAAACGGAAAACTTTTAAGGTACATAAGATCATATACGGTGTAAACGGCTGAACCACCTGGGAAAATTTCTTTTAGTATTGTTTGGTTTACCGATACAAGGGCTGAATTGGATGCTTTCCCCAAATAGGATTGTTCAATTTTATATCTCTTTGCCTGTTTAGCCGGATCATACGATGGGTTTAAATCGGCGTTTCTCAGGGCGGTACAGCCCGAAATGATGACTATAGAAGAAAAGAAGAGGCAAGTCGAATTGTCGTTGTCTGGTTCATAGTGTTTCGTTTTAGTTTAGTTTGTGCCAAAAATAAAAAGAAAGTTGAATGCGTGAAACCGCATCGGCGTTATTATGAATTTGTTAACAAGGAACGTTTTCGGACTATCGTATTCCGTTCTTTCCCTGATTTTTTTGACGAACAACAGCAACTTACCCATTGTCAGATTTGTTGTCATAAGTGAGCAATCGTTGCATTACTTTCGCAGATAAAAAAACCGAAAAACATGAGAAATTTAACATTACTGACCATCTGCTGCATAGCCCGGCTGGCCTTAGCTCAACCCGACTCGGCCTTTATGTCCACCGTCGTGGAAAGCACCATTTTCTCGCTCGATTACCAGCACTCAAAAGGAAAACTTTACGACTTTTTGAGTCAGAACGCCATTAAAATCAAAAACCAAAACGAAAACCTGTCAAGCCTGAACATCGAATTTGTGTTAACGCCAACACAATTCAAATCATTTGAGATAGTAATGGCCAGTCTTGGACATTCGGTGGCAAAGAAAGTTAACACAATAAACAATTATGCAAAAATTACCGAAATAAACCACGAACCGGCGTACCTGAAAAACAAGAATCAGTCGTATGAAAACATCTTGAAACAAAGCAACGACAATTCCCCTAACTTCCTGACATCATGGAATGAACAAAAAGTGATTGAGGAGAAAATTTTTATCAAAGAACGTGAACTTTTGGAAATTCAGCAATCCGGAAGCACCTATCAGCTAAAAATTGAGCTTAAAGATGAATCGACCCGTCCGGAAAACAACAAAGTTTCGTTTGTCAACATGCCGGGCTTCGAATTTTCGATGCTTATGGTTGAGTCACCGAAAGTTGGGATTTCGCCAGCCACGTACCATGGCTATTTCCTGAAATACCTGTTTACAAAAGGGAAAAGTTTTGCCACCATGGGTGCCTACAAAGGGGTGGACATTGCAGCCACCGGCACAACCGCTTACTCGGAAATGTTTCTGCTGGGGTTTGGTCAGGATTTTTACTCGCGGCATCTGGGGCGGGGAACAAAAAAGTTCCTGAACCTTTATTCGGGCTACACCCTGGGAGGGATTTTGGCCACCGGAAAGGAACGGAAATCGGAAATGGTTTATCTAGCACCCTGCATTGGCCTTGAACTTTTCAAAAACCGTTTTATGCTGATTGACACCAAAGTAAACTATTTTGTACCACTGGGCAACAACCGAAATCTGCGGGGCGTAAGTGTCAACGGGTCGTTTAACTTTGTTTTCTGATTTCTTCTTGCGGTTTTGGATCTTATATCACCGGTTGCGGTTAGCTAATTCAGCCTCACCACCGTGATTCCATCGCCGCCATGATCGATGTGCTCATCGGCAATGTCTGAAACCTGGCGAATGGAACGCAGGTAGTCGCGGATAACCTGTCGGAGAATGCCGTTGCCCCGTCCGTGCAGAATACGCAGCTCGTGCGATTCGAACATAATGGCATTGTCAACAAACTCGCTTATAATTTGAATGGCTTCGTCGGCATATTTGCCCCGAACATCAATGTAGGGTTTGAATGTAAGCCGTTTTTTCGAAAATTCGTTGGTCATGTGCGTGGGACGGCTTGCACGGATTTGCTTCCTGGCCTGGTTTCGCGAAATAAATCCGAGTTTCGATGGTGCAACCGTGGTAATAAAATCACCAAAGGCAACAGCGGCGGTTTTTTCCGAAATCTCGATTATTTGCCCAATGCTGTCTTGCCCCTGAATGCGCACATGATCGCCTTTTTCCAGTGGTTTGGGTTCGTTGTCGCCTTCGTTTTCGGGTTGTGCTACGCCGTGTTTGCGGGCAATTTTTGCAACCACTTCCATGCGCTGCTCCACATCGTCTTTGTCGCTTTTTTTTCCGTGCTTAATGTCGTTCCGCAACTGTTCCAACTCTTTCCTTACCAGCGAAGTACGCTCCTTATCGGCCTGCGATTCCTTTATCTCGCGAATGGCGTTCTCAATGCGCTTGTTCACTTCGGCAAGGAGTTTCTCGGCCTCGTCGCGCGATTTCTGTTTTATCTCGGACTTTGTTTTCTTAGCCTCTTCCAGGAATATAAGCTGCTTTTGAATTACCTCTTCGAGCCGTTTTTCCTGCCTACGGATTTGGTCGCGCTTGTCTTCCCAGTACTTTTTATCGCGCAGGATTTCGCGCAGGTGCTTGTCGAAATTGGCCGTATCTTCGCCTGCTCGTTTTTTTGCATCGTCAATCACATCGGCTGGCAAACCTATTTTGTGGGCAATCTCAATGGCAAACGATCCTCCGGGTTTTCCCTGCTCGAGCTTGAAAGTGGGTTCAATACGAGCGGTGTCGAACATCATGGCACCGTTCATAATGCCCGAAGTTTGCGACGCGTAGTGTTTTAAATTGCTGTAGTGTGTGGTAATAACCCCAAAAACCTGTTTCTGGTTAAGCTTATCCAGAATGGCCTCGGCAATGGCTCCGCCAATTACAGGCTCGGTTCCGCTGCCAAACTCATCAATCAGTACCAACGAATCGCGGTTACAATCACGCAATGTGTTTTTCATGTGCAACAGGTGCGAACTATACGTGGACAGGTCGTTGTCCATGCTTTGGTCATCGCCGATGTTGATAAACATGTTGCGAAAAATTCCCAGCGTGGAGCTTTCGCAAGCCGGTACCAACATCCCGCATTGCATCATGTATTGTAAAATTCCGACGGTTTTCAACGCCACCGATTTTCCCCCGGCATTGGGTCCGCTGATGAGTAAAATCCGCTCTTCGGGCGTAAGCTTCACCTCCAGTGGCACAACGTTTTTCTTCTCGGCAACAAAATTTAGTTGAAGGATGGGATTAATGGCCACGCGTAAATCAATAAACGGATTGGCCACAATGCCAATTTTCGTAGCCTTGAGTGACAAGGCCATCAGAGCCTTGGCCCTTGTAAAGTCAAAGATTCCCAGTATGTTGTAGGCTTCCACCAGGTCGGGGATATAGGGGCGGATTTCGTCGGCAAAGGCAATGAGTATCCGTCTGATTTCGCGTTTTTCCCCGGCCATATCTTCGCGAATGGCGTTGTTAATCTCCACAGCTTCAGCCGGTTCAATAAATACGGTCTTTCCGGTGGTTGACTCGTCGTGTACAATTCCCCTGACTTGTCGTTTGAACGGGGCAAGTACGGGAATCATAAGCCTACCGTCGCGGATAACTGGTTGCAAGTCGGGGTCAACCCAGCCGGAGTGTTGTGCACTTTTGAAAATCTGCGTCACGGCTTTTGACACCTGTTGCTGTTTCTCGGCTATGGTGCGCCGGATCCTTGCTAGCTCGGGCGATGCGTTATCGCGCACCGTGGCGTTCCTTCCCACAATTTTGTCGCACAAGTCGTGCACATAAGGGTAGAGCTTCAGTTTTTCGGCTGTTTCTGCCAGACGGGGATATTGGTTCCGACGCTCTTCGGGCTTAAAAAACAACGAAATGGATTTCAGTGTTTTCAAGGACATTTTCAGGTCAAAAACTTCCTCGGGCACGGGAAAGGTTCCCTGTGGGCGGATTCGGGCAAATACCGGTCGCAGGTCGAAATAGTTTTCGGTGGGAAAATCGTGTAGATTTTGAATTATTTTCAGAAACTCGAATGTGCGGTCAAGTTCCAGTAGAATTGAATCCAAATCGGCCATAAAGACCATAGAGTGCACCAATTCCTGACCCTGAGGGCAGAGGCATTTTTCGGCAAGACGGTTCCGTAGGACATCGAAACCCAGTTTCTGTTCAATTTCTTTGGGGTAAAGCACAGGCGAAGCATTCTTAATGATAGACATGGACAAAACCACGGGCTTTGTGCTGCATCCCGTCCCAACCCTGCGCCAGAATAACGTAGAAATAAACCCCTGGCTGAACCTTCATACCGTGCCCCATTCGATAGCCGTTCCAGCCATCCCAATCGTCGTCGTCACCGCTGTATTCATAGACTTTATCGCCACCGCGGCTGTAAATATAGACTTCGAGGCGTTTTATAGAGCGAACCCCCTCTGATTCGCTTTCGCTTTCCCCGCCTTTCATAAAATTGAAGTACTTTTCAGGGTCGTCACTTGGGGAAATAACATTGGGTAGTTTGCCTATGGCACTGTTGTAAACGGTTATATAATTAAGGATAGAATCGACGCTGGTACAGACGGTTTCAACCCCGCCAACAAAGAACGCACGCCCGCTGGCCTTGAGTTTAACGGTGTAGCTTCCAGCGTCAATATATTCAAGAGAATCCAGCGGCTCGAAATTGTACATGGTCTTCCAAACTGTGTCAGTACGGTTCATTAGCGATTCCGTTCTGTTCCAGAATGACCATTCGTAGGCAATGGCATTTTTGCTCAGGTTTTTAAACTGAACACGAAACGGAGCCTGTCCCTTGATGTTGGGTTCGCTCTCCGGACGATCTTCACCCCCAATGGAAGCCACAAAATCTGCCTCAACACTAATTGACTGATAAACAAGCGTGTCCCAAACATAGTGTCCTAACGTATCGTGAACATTTACCACAACACGGTAGAACTCTTCCTCGCGTGGAATTGGGTTTATGCGTGGTGAAGCTTCCGGATTAAAGGTTCGTTGGATTGTATCAGGTATCCAGGTGTCTAATACGGCATCGAGGTATTCCAACCGCCAATCGTAGCGGATTGTATTTATAAATTCGGTTTCTGCAGGAGGAATAATATAGCGGTTTAGATACCTAATTTTGTCCGTTGTCAGAACTCCCTGAATTTTCAGTTCATCACAGTCAGGCCTGTAAAATAAGTTGGCCTTCATATCATCAGAAACCAACACAAAATAGCAGGTCGTATCGTTTTGATTATTTTCCACACGTAAAGAATAAACAGCCGATTGTGCAGTTGAAAACTCCGATGAATCGACATTGGTTTCGGTTTTCAGCACTTCCCAATACCCATCAATGGAAGCATCCAGTCGTGCCCATGTAAAGGTGGAAGGAAGAGTGTCCACATCCATCCCTTTGGCTTTCATTTCCAATGGCCAGCCGTTTTGTCCGGGTCCATAAAAAACATACATGGAATCTTGCGGAAAATCGCCGGCATAATTGGTAACAACTACGGTATCGGGCGAAATAACGGTCAACTGTGAAAACAGATTTGTGCTGATGGATAGCACTAAAAGGGTTAAAACAAGTATCTTACGTAAATGCATTTATCTGAAAATCTTTAATAAAACCGAAAGTTTTAGTAACGAAAACGGCGCAAAGTTATTATAATTTTTGGTAGCAGAGGCAATAAAATGTGGGAGAGGTGATTTATGAGATAGTCGCAAGTAATAAGTCGCAAGTCTCAAGTCCTTAAAAACCATGTACTTGATCTGCCCAATTAGCTACTCATTGAATAACGAACAAGGATTAACGATTTTTGATTTTAGTAGTGAAGGGGAACACGGATGACGCTGATTGGACTGATAATCACGGATAGTTTTCTATGTGCCTATGTGGTTAAAAACTTTTCTCTCGCAAAGACAACAATTTAGTGCTTCTTTGGGGCAAACCATGTAACCCAATCAACCTAGTCAACCAATAACTTAGTGAGCCTTCGTGTCCTTAGTGTCCTAGTGGTAAAAAGCTATGTGCCTATATGGTTAAAAAACTCAGTGCAGCTCCGTGTTCTCTGTGCCTCCATGGTTAAGTCTTTAATGACCCGGTACTCTATTTAGAACAATTTCAAATAATGGTTGTCTCTATTATTCCAAAAACACATTGAAAACGATTTGAAAACCCAATAGAATTATGTCATTATATGAAATAAAAATGCCCAAATTAGGCGAAAGCGTTCAGGAAGCGCTTATTACCAAATGGTTTGTGGCCGTGGGCGATACGGTTGAAGAAGATCAGCCGTTGTTCGAAGTTGCCACCGATAAGGTCGATAGCGAAATTCCATCGCCCTTGGACGGAAAAATCGTGGAAATCCGGTTTCCCGAAGGAGTGAAAGCAGCTGTTGGCGAAGTGCTGGCCGTTGTCAATATGGCAGGCGAATTGGAAACTGCAACTCCTCTATCCCCAAAGGAGCCGGAACAAAAATCAGAATATCAACCGGTTGAAAAAATAGAATCAACAGAAAAACCAGCACGTTTTCTCAGCCCGTTGGTGAAGAATATCGCCGCCAAAGAAGATATTCCCTTGCACGTACTTAATGCCATGCAAGGCTCTGGAACAAACGGCCGGATTCGGAAACAGGATATCTTAAACTATGTAAAAAGTCAGTCGCAGCCTGGAAAACCCGAATCAAAGGCCACTAAGCCGGAAGTGTCAAAACCAACAGAACCCAAAATACCCGTTTCGCTTTCCGAGGGCGATGAAATACTGGAAATGAGCCGGATGCGCAAACTTATTGCCCATCACATGGTCGATTCCGTTCAGACAGCGCCACACGTAACCACCTTTGTGGAGGCCGACATGGAAAACGTTGTCCGCTGGCGTAACCGGATGAAAGATGAATTTAAGCAACGCGAAAAGGTAAACCTGACCTACCTGCCCATTTTTATAGAAGCTGTGGCTAAGGCTCTGCGCGACTTTCCGTTGGTAAATGTCTCGGTAAGTGACGATAAAATTATTAAACGTGCCAACATTAATGTTGGAATTGCCGTGGCCACCGAAAATGGCGATTTGATTGTTCCCGTAATTCGCAATGCCGACCGGAAAAATCTTGTGGGAATAGCCCATGAACTGAACGATTTGGCTGAACGCGGACGTAAAGGCAAACTCACTGCCGACGAAATTCAAGGTGGAACCTTTACCATAACCAACTTTGGCAGTTTTGGGAATAGCATGGGAACGCCCATCATAAATCAGCCACAATCGGCCATTTTAGCCACGGGAACGATTGAAAAGAAACCGGCAGTCATGGAAACCGAATATGGTGATGTGGTGGTTGTCCGCCATAAAATGTTTCTGTCGCTCTCGTATGACCACCGCGTTATTGACGGCGCACTGGGCGGAGCTTTTCTGAAGCGGATTGCCGAGAATCTGGAGAGATTTAATACTAATCTAATTGTCTAAATGCTAAACACCTATGAACCTCAGAAAAAATCAAAAATACGGAATAAAGCAAACCGGTAAAGAGTTGTTGTTAAAATGGTACAAACTAATGGTCATTGGACGTTCCATTGACGAAAAAGCTCCCAATTACCTGAAACAGTCCATAGGCTGGCCCTACCATGCACCCTACGCCGGGCACGATGGAATTCAACTGGCCATTGGACAGGTCTTCGAAAAGAACAAAGACCACTTGTATCCCTATTATCGCGATATGCTAACAGCCATTTCGGCAGGAATGACCGCCGAGGAGATTATTTTAAACGGTATAAGCAAAGCCACCGACCCTTCGAGCGGCGGGCGGCACATGTCGAACCATTTTGCCAAGCCCGAATGGAACGTGCACAATGTATCGTCGTGTACCGGAAACCACACGCAACACGCAACCGGAACAGGAAGAGCCATGAAATATTACAAAGGTGGCGGCGTTGTCATTAGCTCCCAGGGCGAGTCGTCGGTGTCTGAAGGATATGTTTATGAGGCTATTAACGGTGCATCGAACGAGCAACTTCCGGTCATATTCGTGTTTCAGGATAACGGATACGGAATCTCGGTTCCCAAAAAAGACCAAACCGCCAACCGCAAAGTGGCCGACAACTTCTCGGGCTTTAAAAACCTGAAAATTTTCCATTGCAACGGCAAAGATGTGTTTGATTCCATGAACACCATGGACGAAGCAAAACGTTGGGTGATGGAAAAACAGAAGCCCGCCATTGTCCAGGCTAATTGTGTCCGCATCCATTCGCACTCCAACTCCGACCGCCACGATTTGTACCGCGACCCTTCGGAACTATCTTACGTATCGGAATACGATCCGCTGGCAAAATACCGCCGGATGTTGTTGCGTTACCAACGGGCTACTGTCGAGGAACTTAACGCCATTGACGATGAGGTGAAAGCCCTTGTAAAAGATGCCCACAAAAAGGCCATGGCCGCACCCGATCCCGACCCGAAATCCATTCATGATTTCGTGATAGCAGAACCGTACGTGTCGGAAAAATATCCCGATGGATTGCACAATTCAAATGAAAATCCCAAAAAACTGATTGAAGCTATAAACGAAACCCTGAAAGCCGAATTTAGGGCCAACCCCGACACGTTTTTGTGGGGTCAGGACATTGCCAACAAAGACAAAGGCGGCATTTTCAACGTCTCGAAAGGAATGCAGCAGGAATTTGGCCGCGAACGTGTTTTCAATGCACCCATTGCCGAGGACTACATCGTGGGGACGGCCAACGGCATGAGCCGCTACAACGATAAAATCCGCGTTGTGGTTGAAGGGGCCGAGTTTGCCGACTATTTCTGGCCCGCCATGGAACAACTGGTTGACACATCGCACGATTACTGGCGGTCGAACGGCAAATTTTCGCCCAACGTAACCATCAGGCTGGCTTCGGGTGGATATATTGGCGGAGGGCTTTACCACAGCCAAAACATTGAAGGAGCGTTAATTACGTTGCCCGGAATCCGCGTGGTTTACCCCTCGTTTGCCGATGATGCTGCCGGATTATTGCGCACATCACTCCGAAGCCGCGGAATTACGTTGTTTCTGGAGCCCAAAGCCTTGTACAACGACCCAAAAACCACAACCCCGGTTCCCGATGACTTTGAAGTACCTTTCGGGAAAGCACGCATACGCCGGCAAGGCAACGACATTACCCTGTTAACGTATGGAAACACAACCCATCTGAGCCTGGAAGCGGCTGCCGAAGTGGAGAAAAACCAACATATTTCGGTCGAAGTGGTCGATTTGCGTTCCTTGTTACCTCTGGATTATGACACCATGCTGCAATCCGTCAAAAAAACCGGTAAAGTACTGATAGTACACGAAGATAAGGTTTTTGGCGGTGTAGGTGGCGAAATTGCAGCCTACCTGACCGAAAACGCATTTGAACACCTCGACGGGCCTGTAATGCGAGTAGGTTCTACCTTTACACCCGTAGGATTTAACCGTATTTTGGAAAATGCCACCTTGCCAAACACGCAGAAAATTGCGGATAAACTATTGGAATTATGGAAATATTAATGAATGGACATCTCGACTTCGCTCAATGTCCGGTTTCGTACCCTGAGCGGAGCCGAAAGGTAGATTGTGGACATTTCGCTCTGCTTCGACTCTGCTCAGCATGACACCATCAATGTCCGGGAACGTTCTCTGAGCAATGAGGACATTTCGCTCTGCTTCGACTCCGCTCAGCATGACACGCTCAATGTCCGTTCCCGTTCACTGAGCGGAGCCGAAGTGAACTCATCTCGAACCGGAGACGAAGTGAACACACCCCAAAAATAAATAAATGAAAACACTATAAAACTTTAATCATGAACACCACAGTACTCATATACAGCTTCAAATCAAACAAAACCGCACAAGTAGCCTCAAAAATAAAGGAAGCATGGGGCAACAATATCGACCTGGTGGACGCCGACAACCTGACCGAAGAGCAATTCCGACCGTACAATAATTACATTCTGGGTGTGCCCACCTGGTTCGACGGCGAACTGCCAAGCTACTGGGATGAGTTTGTTCCAGCCTTGGAAGACATGAACCTTGCCGGAAAGAAAATAGCCCTGTTTGGCAACGGCGACCAAAAAAACTATCCCGAAAACTTTGTCGATGGAATGGGCATCATGGCCGAACTGGTAGAAGCCCTTGGCGGTAAAATAGTTGGTTATACCAGCTCTGAAGGATACACGTTCGAAAAGTCGAAGGCTTTACGGGGTGAGAAGTTTTGCGGTCTAGCGTTAGATTTTGAAAATCAGGCTAAACAAAACATCCCGCGAATTGTTTCCTGGATCGAACAACTGAAATACGAATTGTAAAGACGCACGGTTTTGCGTCTCCAAGAAAAAGTAATGATGCAAGAATTTGCATCTCCAAGTGCAACCACTTAAAACAAATACAGTTATGGCAGATTTATCAGTAAAATGGGCAGGACTAACGCTAAAAAGTCCGGTAATTGTGGGTTCATGCAACCTGACAATTGACCCGCAAAAAGCAAAGGAAATGGAACAGGCCGGAGCCGGAGCCATTGTTTTCAAATCGCTGTTCGAAGAGCAAATCCAGTTGGAAAGTCTGCAAATTGAACGCGAAATGACGCAATACAACGACCGTCATGCCGAGATGGTTTCCTTGTACCCAAACCTGCAACATGCGGGACCCGAAGAGCACCTTATGAAATTCTCAAAAGTAAAACGCTCGGTGGCAATCCCTGTAATTGCAAGCCTTAACGCACTCCACAAAGAAATGTGGCTCGATTATGCTAAAAAATTCGAAGCCGTGGGTGCCGATGCCCTTGAACTGAACTTCTATTACATTCCTCGCGATTTCGAGATGGATTCCTTACAAGTTGAAAACGAACAGATTGCGCTTTTAAAAGAGATTAAAAACACCGTAAAAATTCCGGTGGTGGTAAAAATAAGCCCTTACTACAGCAATATCCTGAACTTTATTAAGAAACTGACCTTAGCCGGGGCCAACGGCATCATTATGTTTAACCGTCTGTTCCAACCCGACATAGACATTGAAGAACAGCGCAATATATACCCTTACAACCTTAGTTCTCCGGGCGATCAGCGTCTTTCGCTACGATTTACGGCACTAACTCACGGAAAAATAGATACGTCCATTACCTCAGCCACCGGAATCCACGACTGGCGCGATGCTGTTAAAATGATGCTTGTCGGAGCCGATGCTTTCCAGATAGTCAGCACCTTATATAAAGGCGGCATAAAACAGATAACCGAAATAAACAACGGCATAAAAAGCTGGATGGATGCAAACGACTACAAAACCGTCGATGATTTTAAAGGCAAATTGTCGCAGAAAAACCAGAAAGACCCCTATGCCTACCTAAGAGCCCAATACATAGACATTTTGCTTTCATCGGGAGATATTTTTAAACAAAATATGCCCATTTAACCTTCATAATAACATTTGTTTCAGAGCCCTGGCTTTTATGCTGGGGCTTTTTATCATGAAACCCCTTTTCGTGTGACTTGGTTTAATTGGGAAAGTTATGATGTCGCTTAGTCAATGGGCCATGGCGTTGTTCTAAACAACATCGACGGATCTTTGCAAGCAATGTTAATATTTACAACATCCCCGTTTGTAAGGTTTTGATTTTGAGATTAGGGTAGAGAAACGTTCGGTTTGTGTCCCATCATTGTTGAGACGCAATATTTTGCGTTTCTACCCGCCACGCCCCACCAAAATCTTTGTATATTTGCAATAAAAAAACACCACCATGCCTACCACCACGGACAGATTTATCAACCCCTTTACCGATTTCGGGTTCAAACGCATTTTTGGCGAAGAACCAAACGCCGATATTTTAATCGATTTCCTGAATACCATTTTCAGGGGCGAAGTGGTTATTAAAGAACTGTCGTTAAAATCGCCTTTCAAGCAAGGCAGAACCCTGGAGGAGCGCAAGGCTGTTTTCGATTTGTATTGCATTACCAATAAAGAAGAACGGATCATTATTGAAATGCAAAAAGCCAAACAGAAGTATTTCAAAGACCGCAGCGTTTTTTACAGCACTTTCCCCATTCAGGAGCAAGCTCTGTCGGGCGAGTGGGATTATAAACTCAGTGCCGTTTACACCGTTGGTATCCTTGATTTTGTGTTCGACGACGAGAATAAAGAAAAACCCATAGTTCAGGAAATCAAACTCATAGACACTAAAACACAGCGTGTTTTTTACGACAAACTGGCTTTCGTTTACCTTCAAATGCCCAATTTCAACAGGGAGGAGCACCAACTCGAGGATCGATTCGACCAATGGATGTATTTTTTGAAGAACATGCCTCGTTTTCAGGACTATCCAAACATAATGAACGACAGGATTTTTAAAAAGCTTTTCAAGATAAGTGAGATTGCCAGTTTAAACAAGGAAGAAGCAAAAGCCTACGAGGAAAGCCTAAAAGTCTTTCGTGACCTGAAAAATACCATTGACACCGCTTTCGATGAAGGAAAGATAGAAGGAATAATGGAAGGCGAACAAATTGGATTGCAGAAAGGCGAACAAATTGGATTGCAGAAAGGCGAACAAATTGGATTGCAAAAAGGAAAGATCGAAGGAAAAATTGAAATTGCCATGGAAATGATTAAGGAAGGTGAAAGCAACGAAAAAATTAAGCGATACACCGAACTGAATGACAACGAAATAAACGATATTCGAAAAAGAATAAAATAAACCTCATTAAAGAATTGCTTTGCTTTCGTTTAGTGGAAGAAAATATTGTATATCGGTGAAATCTGCCATTGGCATTGCTTCAAGCGAAATTTACGCTACTTCAAAAACAGTTTCGAGCAATAACAGCGGTTTTATAGAAAAAACACTGAGTTTACTCCGATAAGACACCTCAATGGACAAGAAGGGAATAAAACCCAAAAAGTTCGTTAGTCACAACATCTTTGCAAAAATATTAATGCCTCCCCCCAAACCCATACCGTTTAATGATGTCGGTTACTTTCACATCATCCTCCGCAAAAAGCGGTGGGCCAATGGGGTTAAGAAGCTCTTTTCCCTTGCTTTGCGGGCTTTTTATGTCGGGTGAAATGCGGTAGGCGTTCATTAAATCGGCCTCGAAGGCGTAGAGCATATCGGTAATTTCAGAAAGCGGCGTTTTGTCGCGCAACCAATATTTCTCCTGTCCCGGGTACAAAATCACAGGACTTCTGTGGTGCGGAAGGGCCTGAAGCACCTTATTGGCCGTGGTAGTAATTATGGCAAACGAGTAAAGTTCAGCTTTTGTCTCCGGATCGATCCAGCAATCCCAAATTCCGGCAAAGGCAAACGGTCTGATCTTGTTTCGCAAATAGACAACATAGGGCTCATCGAGCTTTTTTTCTATCGTTCCCTCAATAAAACAATCGGCAGGAATCAGGCACCGCTGCGAGCGGATGGGTTTGCGAAAAGCCGGCTTGTTGATAATGTCGCGTGCACCCCGGTACAGCGGGTCGTTTTCGGCATTTCGGTCTCCTTCGGCACGGGCATTAATTAACAGCATAGGTTTTTCCGACCACGATGGCCGCAAACCAAACCGGAAAAGCTGGAGTTGCGACGGATTATTGCTGGCTATGACCGGAGCATAAGTACCCGGGGCAATATTGAAATTGGGTTCCCATCCCAAGCCTTCGGGTGCTGTTACATTGAACCGCCGCTCGATGATTTCAATTTTCTGGGCCAAAACATAACGTCCGCACATAATTTATCCTTTCAAAGCAAATGTACAAAATAAAAAACCCCGTAAACCAAAGGGATACGGGATTTTGGGAAAAATAATTTTTTAGTGCTTATGGCTGCAGCAGGCTTTCTTTTTGGGCTCGGCTTGTGCAGTTTTGCAACATTTGGCATCACCTGATTTTGAACAGGCTGTTTTGTCGCCACAGCATTTTGTTTCTTTGGCGTTGCTACACTCCTTTTTCTCGGTTTTGCACTCTTGCTTGCATTTTTCAGCATCGGCGGTAGTTTTGCAACACTCTTTCTTTTCAATTTTTGTTTCCTTTTTGGTCTCTTTTTTCGTCTCATCGGGCGAGGCAAAAGCCAACACTGAGAAAACGGCCGCTCCGGCAACCAATCCTACGATTCCAAGAATGATTTTTGATTTCATATGTTTATAATTTTTCGGTTTACGGCCATATGGAACTTCATGCCGACT
>JBBISE010000029.1:0-27855 GCA_037441445.1 Salinivirgaceae bacterium | reverse complement strand
TGAAGTTCCATATGGCCGTAAACCGAAAAATTATAAACATATGAAACTATCATTGACCTCAACAAAATTTATAACCTCTTTTTGAGGTTTCATTTTGGCCTGCGTTGCCATGGCTCTTCCGGTTTGACAGAGCCGGTGGAAGCTTAGTTTTGTCTTGATTTTTTCTAACTTTTTGATCAAGCAAAAAGTTAGAAGGATTACAAGTGCAAGATTTTAACTGTGTTAAATCGAAATTCTTTGCATAGAGATGTGTGAAATATCATTCTATGTGTTTAAAATTGAATAGAATAAGAGATTTTCAGCAGACCCTAATTAGTCATTCTTTAGAGTAAATCGGGTGTTTTTCACTGCCCTTGAATCAAAGAAGGCCACCCCAAGGTCTAAAATTCTTCACAAATACCCCCATTTCTGCCCGAAAAGGGATGATTTTGTCGCCTCCCACACAAAATACGTTCAATAGCCCAAACCTCCCGGCATAAAAAAAAGCCTCAACATAGGTCTCTTTTTTCCAAATAAAGATTAACTTTGCTTTCAACAACCCATTTTCAGCAAACGTTGCCTTATGTTTAATCCTGCGAATGGTTGCCCGGAATAAATATACGAATAGTCTATTTTTGTGTTATGGCGGGGTTTGCGGGGCATTTTTGGGAGCAGCAATAAGAGCGGTATGTAGAATTGTGGGGGAATTGGAACGTTAGGGTTAAGGCGTGAAAAAAGATTCCTTTGCAATTTGGGCTAAAATATCGTATTTTTGAAGGAAAAAAAAGATGAGTAACAGAAATTTAATACGATTTGATTGGGCAATTAAACGACTCCTCAGAAACAAGGCTGATTACTCCGTTCTTGAAGGATTTTTATCGGAATTATTGAAGGAAGATGTTGAAATACAATCGATTTTAGAAAGTGAAAGTAACAAACAAATCGACACCGATAAATTCAATCGAGTGGATATGTTGGTAAAAAACTCGAAGGATGAACTCATAATTATTGAAATTCAAAACCAAAGCGAATACGATTATTTTCATCGAATGGTTTATGGAACATCGAAAGCAGTTATTGAGTACATATCGACCGGAGAACCTTATTCAAAGATTAAAAAAATATACTCAATTAACGTTGTTTATTTTGACCTTGGACAGGGAAGCGACTACGTTTATCACGGAAAAACCGATTTCACAGGAATACACAATTCCGACAAACTACTTTTATCGGCAAAACAGAAAGAATTATTGGGAAAAATCGAGCCATCGCAAATATTCCCTGAATATTATGTAATTAAAGTAAACCAGTTCGATGATGTTGCAAGAAACACCCTCGATGAATGGATTTATTACTTCAAAAATAACGAGATTAAAGAGAATTTTACAGCAAAAGGTATTGATAAAGCCAAAGAATTATGGCGGGTGGACAAACTCTCAGAGGACGAGCAAAAAAATTACCATTTGCATCTTAAAAATCTCAGAAACGACGCCAGCAGAATGCTAACGTTGAAAATTGATGCCGAAGATAGAGTAAAAAAAGAACGAACGATTGAAATTGCAAAGAAAATGAAGTTGAAAAATATAGCAATAAAGGATATTATTGAATTGACGGGTTTGAGCAAAGAAGAAATAAATGAAATATAAGAATCGCCCTAAACCCTAAAAATAAGCTTTTATAGCCGCCCGCACTAACCAGCGCCGAGCCCACCCTTGAACCAAACCGCTCATATAGCCACACCCGGGTGTTTTTCTTAGGAGTAAAACGGGTGTTTTTAACTGCCCTTGAATCAAAGAAGGCTATCCTGCAGTCTAAAATTCTTCCCAAATCCCCCCATTTCTGCCCGAAAAGTCATAATTTTGTGGCTTCGTACACAAAACAGAACTAATGGCACAAAAAACAGCTATTCCCAAGGGTACCCGCGATTTTAACCCCACCGAAATGGGCCGCCGGAACTATATTTTCGAAACCATAAAAACCGTCTATCGCCTCTATGGATTCGAACCCATTGAAACACCAAGCATGGAGCTGCTTACAACCCTGTTGGGAAAATATGGCGACGAGGGCGACAAACTGTTATTCCGAATCCTCAACTCGGGCGATTTTTTGCAGGATGTAAACCCCAAAGACGTTGAAAACAAAGAACTTTCCAAAATATCGCTCCAACTGTGCGAAAAAGGATTGCGCTACGACCTTACCGTTCCGTTTGCCCGTTACGTGGTTCAACACCGCAACGAAATTGTGTTCCCCTTTCGCCGATACCAGATTCAGCCCGTTTGGCGCGCCGACAAGCCCCAGAAAGGGCGTTACCGCGAGTTCTATCAGTGCGATGCCGATGTCATTGGCTCCGATTCGCTGATGCACGAAACCGAATTGGTTATGATTATGGACACTGTGTTCAGCCGCCTTGGGGTTCGCGCCAACATAAAAATCAACAACCGTAAAATTTTGTCGGGCATGGTTTCGCTCATCAACCGCGAAGAGATGCTGACTGAAATTACCATTGGCATTGACAAACTGGACAAAGTGGGGATTGACAACGTCCGCAAAGAGCTGATTGAGAAAGGAATGACCGAACAGGAGTTCGAAAAAATAAAACCCATTTTACAACTCAGCGGCAGCAACCGCGAGAAAATTGAAATTATGCGCACCATTTTCGCTGCCCAGCCCGAAGGTCTGAAAGGCGTTGAGGAGCTCGAAACGGTGCTGAATCTTCTGGAGGGATACCCCATGAAAAACCAGGTGGAATTTGATTTGTCGCTGGCACGTGGGCTAAACTACTACACCGGCTGCATTTTCGAGGTCAAAGCCATGGATGTGGCCATTGGCAGCATCTGCGGTGGTGGACGTTACGACAACCTGACCGGCGTTTTTGGCCTCGATGGCGTGTCGGGCGTGGGAATCAGCTTTGGTGCCGACCGCATTTACGACGTACTCGAAAATTTGAATCTGTTTCCCGAATGCGTCCTGCACACCGTTAAAGCTATGTTTGTGAATTTCAGCGAGAAAGAAGCCCATTATTGCCTGCAAAAAGCCGTGCAAATCCGCGAACGGGGCGTGGCTGTCGAAGTCTATCCCGAATCGGCAAAAATGAAAAAGCAAATGTCGTATGCCGATGCCCGGAAAATTCCGTTCGTCATTTTTGTGGGCGAAAACGAAATACAAAACAACCTGTTTACCCTGAAAAACATGACCACAGGCGAACAGGAAACCCTTGATTTTGAAACACTTAAAGCAAAACTCAACCAATAATATTCCGCTTTTTATGGACAACACACATTTTATATCACCCGAATCGCTTAGTTTCGAGCGCATTGAAAAAATCTTGGAAAACGACATGCAACTGGCTTTGTCCGACGAGGCCATCCGTCGCATTAAGCATTGCCGCGAATATCTGGACAAAAAAGTGGAAACACATCCGCATCCCATTTACGGAGTTAATACCGGATTTGGTTCGTTGTGCAACATCAGCATTTCCAAGGACGACCTTACCACGTTGCAAAACAATTTGGTGATGTCGCATGCCTGCGGAACCGGAAACATGATCGACCCCGAAATTGTACAATTGATGATGTTGCTGAAAATCCACGCGTTGTCGCTTGGTCATTCGGGCGTACAGGTCGAAACGGTGCAACGCTTGATTGACATGTACAACAAGCAGGTTTTTCCGGTGGTTTACGAACAGGGCTCGTTGGGCGCATCGGGCGATTTGGCTCCGCTGGCGCACATGTGTTTGCCGTTGCTGGGTTTGGGCGAAGTGGTGTACGATGGTGCCATCCACGATTTTGCCGATATTGTTGACCAATTCGGTTGGCAACCCATTGTGCTAAAAAGCAAGGAAGGTTTGGCGTTGCTCAACGGAACCCAGTTTATGAGTGCCCACGGAGTTTACGCGTTGCTTAAAACATTCCGGTTAATAAAATATGCCGATATTATTGGCGCCATTTCTTTGGAAGGATTTAATGGCCGCATTGAGCCATTTTTCGAGCATTTGCACACCATAAGGCCTCATCAGGGACAGTTGGACACAGCCGAAAACATTCGTACTTTGTTGGAAGGTTCGGAAATGATTGCCCAACCGAAAAAGCACGTTCAGGATCCTTACTCGTTCCGCTGTATGCCTCAGGTACATGGCGCTTCGAAAGATGCGGTCAACTACATTGCGGGTGTAATCCTTACAGAAATTAATTCGGTTACCGATAATCCCACCGTATTTCCCGACGAAGATCAGGTACTTTCAGGAGGAAACTTCCATGGTCAACCGTTGGCGCTGTCGCTCGACTTTCTGGCCATTGCCATGGCCGAGCTGGCCAACATCAGCGAGCGCAGAACCGCACAGTTGATTTTGGGATTACGTAATTTGCCCGAATTTTTGGTGGTAAACCCCGGTTTGAACAGCGGTTTTATGATTCCACAATACACCGCAGCATCCATCGTAAGTCAAAACAAAGGTTTGTGTATGCCCGCATCGGTGGACAGCATTGTTTCCAGCAACGGACAGGAAGATCATGTGAGCATGGGATCGAACGCTGCAACCAAAGTCATCCGCGTTATTGACAACGTGGAACGGGTTTTGGCCATTGAACTGTTCAATGCCGCGCAGGCCATCGAATTCCGCAAGCCGCTTAAAACATCGCCTTTCCTGAGTGAATTTTTGCTGCAGTATCGTCTGCATGTAGAATCGGTTCAGAACGACAAGGTAATGTTCCCCGAAATCGAAAAAAGCGTTCAATTTTTGCGCAACGGGCGTTTTGGCGATTTTGCCTGATTATCAAAACAGAAATAAAAGTGGATATACTTGATTTCAACGTAAAAACCCTACGCGAATACTGCCTCGAAAAACCCTTTGTCACCGAAGAATTTCCGTTCGATGAGGTGACACTGGTTTTCAAGGTGGCCGGAAAGATATTCGCCCTGATTCCTTTGGACGAAACCAACTTGGTTATTTCGTTGAAATGCAATCCCGAACGGTCGCTTGAATTACGAGATGCTTACGCTGCCATTCAGCCGGCCTGGCACATGAATAAAGCGCATTGGAATATGATCTTCATTAATGGAACAGTTCCAAAATCGTTGGTTTGCGAGTTGGTCGATCATTCTTACGAGTTGGTATTTAACAGCTTACCAAAGAAGGTAAGACAGGAGCTAAAGGGATGAATTTCTGAAAATCAATTTGTTAAAAGTGCACTGTTTATTTCAGTTTCACAACGTGCACAGAAACGCCAATTCCAACAATCAATAAAAGAATTAGCCCCCAAACTTTGTAAATCATAAACAATCCACTAACAATCAGTGTAATCCAAAGAAGAATAAGTGTTCTTGTTTTTGTAGCACGGGGCACCGGCTGCTTTCGGATATAGGGGTCAATGTATTTTTTTAGAAAACGATTTTGCAACAACATCCGGTTGAAACGTTCCGAACTGCGGGAAAAGAAAAACATTGCCGCCAGCAGCAACGGGGTTGTGGGCAACAATGGAACAAAAATCCCCAGTATGCCAACGGTAGTGCAGGTAAAGCCAAGAAAAATATAAAAAAAATGTTTCAAATAAGTATGTTTTAGAACATTGCAAACGCTACCGAATAAGAAACCCGCGTAAATGCCGGATTTTTTTGCCAAATTTGCAATAAATTTATCAGATATGGAAAGTATAAAATCAATATATAGGATTGGCCATGGACCATCGAGCAGTCATACCATGGGACCACGCAAGGCATCGCAGATGTTTCTGGAAAAATCGCCTGATGCGAAAAAATACCGCGTAACCCTTTACGGAAGCCTTGCCGCAACAGGCGTGGGACACTTAACTGACGTAGCTATTATTACCGTTTTCAAGGATGCCGGCAAAGAGGTTGACATTGTTTGGAAGCCCGAGGTATTTCTGCAACGGCATCCCAATGCCATGTTGTTCGAAGCCTTAAACAACACCAACGAAGTCATTTCCCATTGGACAGCTTACAGTATTGGTGGTGGTGCCATTGTCGATGATGGTGAGCAAAAATCGGAAACCCGCCATTGTTACCCATTTGCCGATATGGCTGAGCTGTTGAAATATTGCAACTCGAACGGCGTAAGTTTTTGGGAAGTCGTTGATCAATATGATGATAAAGATGTTTGGGATTACCTGGCCAATGTATGGGAAATAATGCAGGACGCCATTCACAGAGGTTTGGAAAACGAGGGTGTTTTGCCGGGGGCGTTAAAATTGCCCCGTAAGGCTGTTAGCTATTTCGTCAAGGCCAATGGATACAAAGGAACCCTGAAAAAAAGGGCGTTACTTTTTTCCTACAGTCTGGCCGTTGCCGAAGAAAATGCAGCCGGAGGCCAAATTGTTACAGCCCCCACTTGTGGTAGTTGTGGTGTAATTCCTGCCGTTTTATACTATTTGAAAACGCAATACAAATTTTCCGAAATCAAAATCCTTCGTGCCCTGGCCACCGCTGGACTAATTGGTGCCATTGTTAAACAAAACGCCAGCATTTCCGGAGCCGAGGTTGGTTGCCAGGGCGAAATTGGTACTGCCTGTGCCATGGCCTCGGGGGCAACAGCGCAGCTTTTTGGCGGCACCATTTTCCAAATTGAATACAGCGCCGAAATGGGCCTGGAGCATCACCTAGGGTTGACTTGTGATCCGGTTGCCGGATTGGTGCAGATTCCCTGTATTGAGCGAAACGCGTTTGCAGCAGCCCGTGCTTTAAACCACAATGCCTATGCCATGTTGGGCGATGGTCGGCACCGCATCAGCTTCGATAAAGTGGTCGAAACCATGAAAAAAACCGGACACGATTTGCCTAAAATATACCGCGAAACGTCCGAAGGAGGCCTGGCTTGTTACAGTGGAATGGCGGATGATATTTAGGGCCTGCTGAAAAAGTCAATGCAAATTTCGTTTTTTTCTGAAACGCTTTTTTGGTGTGAGCAAAACCTGTGGTTACACGGGGCACGAATGCCCGATGCGTGGTGGCCTGACAAAACTGCGTGCCAGGCGTTGGCGTGATATGGCAAACCGGTTAGAGCCATGTGCAAGGGCGCTTGCGTTACTAAAATGAAACGAACATGCCAACCAAATCTTGACACACAAGTGCATGATTATAAAGCATGTGAGTTACATATGACCTTAAACTGAAAAATTTTGAACATATGAAACGCCCATGCCGACAACCGATTTTTCGACACACAATAGCATGATTAAAGTCGGCATGGGCGTTTCATTACTGAAATTGTGTACCTTTGTTCTTGGGTTATATGTTTCATATTGCAACTTTTTTTTGGTAAGGAGAGGGCAAAATTAAACTTAATCCATCAGGACAAGGAGAGAAGGAGTTTCATCTCTTTCTCCTTTGACTTGAAAATTTAATCTTTATCTCCTCTCTGTAAAAGTTGCATTTATTTGTTGAATTTATGATCTATTGAACCCTGCAATTCAAAAAAAAGGCCGCAAAAAATGCAGCCTTTGTCTGTTCTAAAAGAGTTGTAGTTTATTTATCGGTATTTAAAATCAATGGAAGTCCGTCTTTGCCTCCACCTACAACAATAATTTTCGAGTTGTTTGATTCTGAAAGTTTGAGAGTTGCTTCAATGCCCCTCATTTTTAATAAGTTTGCCGAAAGACTGTTGTTTATAATATTGTTTGCTGTTGCTTCCCCCTCGGCCTGTATTTTTTTTCGTAATGCTTCGCTACGCTCTTTTTCCAGCCTAAACTGGTAAGCCAACGCTTCCTGTTCTTGTGTAAGTTTGCTTTCAATGGCCATACGGATATCATTAGGCAATTTTATGGAACGGATTAACAGTGCCCTCATGTCAACATGGTTTTGTTTGAGCTTAACCTCGGCCTCCTTAATAATTCCTAATTCCACTTCACTTCGTTTGGTTGAGTAAATTTCTTCGGCTGTGTATCGGCCGGCTACCTGACGCACAACACTGCGTACTTCAGGGATTACAAGCAAGCGAATGTAATCAGTTCCAAACTGTTGGTGCAGCCAGGGAATGCGATTAAACATGGGGTTGAACCTTACTGAAACATCAATGTTTAAAGAAAGTCCGTTCCTGTCCAGAACATCCATGGTTTCTTCCGTTGTCTGTTCTTGTACATTGTACACTATAAAATCATTCCAAGGTGCCACTGTATGGAATCCAGGTTGATAAATATTTACTGTATCAAGACCGCTTCCAAACTGACGGAATATAATGGCTCGTTCGCCAGGATTGATTTTGAAAAACATGCTACTGCCAAAAATCAACATTAAAACAATAGCTGCAATTGCCAGTAGCAAAATAGGTTGCATTTTCTTTAAATTCATAACAGTGTTTATTTTAGGGTTAATATTAACTGATCCCGGGCATTTCGGCTGAATATTTAATTACCCCAATGGGGATTATGCTCATAACCGGCATTTTTGCAATGTGGATTAAATCGGCCGCGAACGATCCTAAGAAAAAATCCACTATTTCGGGTTGTTGATGTGTAGTAACAAGTGCAATGCCGTGGTTTTTTCCCATGTATTCAGCAATTTTCTCAACCCGCGATTGACCGCCAAACGCAATTACCTCGGCGGTGCAGGGTACCTTTCTTTCCGAAATAAAAGCAGTTACTTGTGTTGCCTGCTTTTTTAACTGATTTACAACATGTTCATCGGTCGTGGAAACAAAAGAAACCACCTTGATTGTGGAATCAAACATTTTTGCCATTTTTATGGCAAGCGGAACCTTTTCGCGCGTTTCCTTTGCTAAATCCAAAGGAAGGATTAGATTACGGAAATCGTCTGCTTCGCAATTACGTTTTACCGTTACAACCGGAATATTCGATTCTGAAACAATTCGCAATGCATTACTGCCAATTATCTTTTTTTTGATATTGTTGGCTGCACTGGTGCCCATTACGATGCAATCGGCATCAATTTCCTCGGATGTGTCAAGTATGGTATCACACAACTTGCCGAACTCGATGATAGTGCTGTACTGTTCGGGTTCTATCCCCTCAATTTCAGCCAGCATGCGGAGTTTCTCATGTGTTTTTTCAATATATAAACTTTTTTCTTCGCCTGAAAAAATATTCCAAGGGGCTGTATGATCCCTAATGACATGAAGAGCAACAATTTTGGCCGATTTGCCCTGAGCCATGTACTTTGCTTGCTTTAATCCCGAGTACGACTGATCGGAAAAATCGATGGGAACAAGAATCTTAAAAATTGGCTTATTCATAATTTTTTGATAGATTTGGGTTTTATTTGATACAAAACTACAAAATTATGGAACAAATCCAACATTCTGAACTAATATTAAACCCCGACGGGAGTATTTATCACCTGAAATTGCGGCCCGAAGATCTTGCAGACCGTATTATTTTGGTGGGCGATCAGGATCGTGTACCCGTTGTATCTCAATTCTTTGACAAAATCGAGGTAGAAAAGCAAAATCGCGAATTCCGTACACACACCGGTACGTACAAAGGCCGACGAATTTCCGTTGTTTCAACTGGAATTGGAACCGATAATATTGATATTGTCGTTAATGAGTTGGATGCGCTTGTAAATATCGACCTCGAGAAGCGCGAAGTAAAAAAAGAACACAAAACACTAAACTTTGTCCGTATTGGTACTTCAGGTGCCCTTCAGCCCGAAATTCCTGTCGATACGCCTGTTGCTTCTGCCATTGGATGTGGTTTCGACGGCTTACTCAATTTTTACGCCGACAGAAATAAAGTGAGCTCCTTATCCCTTGAAAAGGCTTTTCTTGATCACATGAGTTGGAACAGACTACTGGCTACTCCCTATTTTGTTGAGGGATCTGATTATCTGTTGAATAAAGTGGCCTTCGACATGGTCAAAGGAATTACAATATCGGCTCCCGGTTTTTATGGGCCACAAGGTAGAATATTGCGGCTTCCTATTGTTGACCCTGAGGTTAACAACAAAATTGAAGCTTTCTCATGCGATGGAAACCGAATAACCAATTACGAAATGGAGTGTAGTGCAATATACGGTCTGTCTAAATTGCTGGGACACAATGCATTGACAATTTGCAATATCATTGCTAACCGCCGGCGTGGCGAATACAGCGCCTATTACAAGCCACACATGGTAAACACAATAAAGAAGGTTCTGGATAGGTTTACTGCCTGACCATGAGCAGAACAGCAACAAAATAATGCTTTAACCATTGTAAGTTCGACACGCCGTCGCTGTCTAAACAAGCAAAAATGTCCGAAATCCCATTTCTAATATCGTTGTTGGACGACCCATCCGAGGAAGTATTCCAAAGTGTCCGAAGGCGTATTTTTGAACTTGGATATGGCGTAGTTGCTGAGTTAGAAAAAAAATGGGAACAAGAGGATAACCCTATTCAACAAGAAAGAATAGCGCTGATAATTGACGAACTGGAGTTTGTAAAACTCCGGGATGACTTCTCGGACTGGGTCAAAAGCAGAAGCGGCGATTTGCTTATTGGAGCCTGGCTTGTTGACCGGGTACAATTTCCCGGTTTGAAACTTGGACTTTTACAAGTTACTGTTGACAAGATAACGCGCGAAATATGGTTAAACCTGACTGACTACCTCACCCCTGTCGAAAAAATCAGAGTTGTGAACAAGGTTTTGTTCAATTCTTTAGGATTTAAAGCAACAGAAAAAGGGAGGGAAACTCGTAATGATTTATCTATCAGTCATTTGTTGCAATCCAAAGTAGGAGGTCAGCACTCGTTAGCAATACTGTATCTTATGATTACACAAAAATTAGGGTTTCCTGTTCACGGAACTGCCTGTAAGCAATTTGCCATGCTGGGATTCGCTGATGAACCCCTTTTGACAACCAGTCCTGCCGGAGAAAGCGTTAACAATGTTTTGTTTTATATCTATCCGTACGGCTCAGGAACTGTCTATGGTAAAAAATACCTTGAGTCTCAGGCCAACAATCCGGAGGCATTTTCCCAAAAACCCAATTTTGAGCCTCTATCAAACTTGTCTTTTTTTAAGATGTATATGGGAGAAGTACTGGAATTTTTCAAAAAAAGCCAAAGCAATAGTAAAGCAGTGAAAATAGCACAGTTGCTCAGGGATTTTTCCTGAAGTTCACTGGTGGTAAAGCACGAGAGATAAAAAAAACCTTTCTTTCTGTATATCAGTAAAGTTGGTCAAGAACAATATGGTTTAAGAGATGTTTATCAGAAAAAAAATGTAATATGGCAGCGTTCAAAGTTTGGTATAGAAAATATAAATCGTTGATACTACAATTTGTTTTAGTATCAATTACGTCAAGTGTGATTTATATTTTATTGCCTAGCGAACGAATGTTTCGTTATGAATTTCGTCAAGGAGCGCCTTGGTTTAATGAAGATTTAATAGCCCCATTCAATTTTCCGGTATATAAAACCGAAGCCGAAGTAAAGTCCGAGCGTGATAGCTTAAACCGGTTTTACCCCCTATTTTTCAGTGTTGACTCCCTCAAAGTTTCCAATACGATACGGATATTGCGCGACCAGATAAACAAATCGCTGAAACTCATAAAAGCCCAGAAACTTGCTGAAGTTCCGGCTAACCCCGACACCTCTGTAGAGAAACTGTTGGAATCTTACCGCGAGTACATTGCAGGCGGGGTACTCGATACCGCATTTACCGGATCAAACCTCGATAGAGCTGTAATGGTTCTTAACAACAACCTTGCACGAGAATATTTGGGCAAAGAAATCCAACATAAGAAACATGGTGCGCTCCATTTACGACGGATGGCGCAATCCACTTGTGGAAATGATCCGTGGGTTGAGACCATGACCAAGCTTTTGCCACCCTCGCTTACTCAGGTATCCACACTCGAATTCGATTCTGTTCTGACGAAAATGAATCTTAACCGGATTCAGGAGGAGCTTTCTCTCACTCGGGGGATGGTGCAGGAAGGCCAGCGAATTATTAGTCGCGGAGAAGTTATTACCCCAAAGGAACACATGTTACTTGAATCACTAAAAGCTGAATATAAAAGTCAGGGTCGGCGAGACTCGGTTCGGATCTGGTTGTTTGCAGGAAAAATGCTCACATCGCTTATTGCAGCTTTGCTTCTTATATCATTTATGGTATATTTCAGAAAGGAGCTGATGCAATATAACACAAAATCGGTTTTTGTGGTTTTTATGTCGTTGCTTTCCCTTACTGTTGCCCATTTTGTTTCGCGAAGCGAGAGCATTGATATTTATTTAATCCCTTACGCCATAGTTCCAATCATAATACGGGTATTCTTTGACACCCGTTTTGCCATCTTCATATTCTCAGCTCTCATTGTTATTCTTGGCCTTATTTTGCCCAATGCCTATGAATTCGTTTTTACTCAGTTTATTGTAGGAGTTGTGGCCGTGTTTTCGCTAACATCTATGTACAAGCGGAGTCAGATTTTTCTGGCAGCAGCCAACGTGTTCTTTGCATACTCCATAATATACGTAACCGTGTCGCTTATGCAAGATGGTGATTTCACGAAAATCGAATGGGTACGCTTTGCCTGGTTTGGAGGGAATTCTCTTTTAATTCTTTGGAGTTATCCGCTTATTTATCTTTTTGAGAAGACTTTCGGATTTCTTTCGGATGTAACCCTCATGGAACTATCCGATACCAGCAATCCGCTCTTACGTAAGTTAAACGAAAGAGCCCCGGGTACATTCCAGCATTCAATGCAAGTTGCAAATCTGGCGGAAAGTGCCATTCTGCGTATCGGAGGAAACCCCTCGTTGGTACGGGCCGGAGCCTATTATCATGATATTGGGAAAATGCATATGCCACAGTATTTTATTGAAAATCAGGTTTCAGGCATAAATCCACACTCAAAGCTACCGTACGACCAGAGTGCCGAAATTATCATTTCGCACGTTGAAAAAGGCGTAGAATTGGCAAAAAAATACAATTTGCCCAAATCCGTGGTTGAGTTTATTAAAACACACCATGGCGATGGGGTCGTACAGTACTTCTATCGTTCATACATGAATACCAATCCTACTGAGAAGGCCGATATACAAAAATTTCAATATCCTGGTCCGGTGCCATCATCAAAAGAAACCGCTGTGGTAATGCTTGCCGACTCTGTTGAAGCGGCCAGCCGAAGCCTCAAAAATGTTACGGCACAATCGTTGGAATCGCTTGTCGATAAAATTATTGACGGAATTGTCAAGGCAAACCAGCTAAGAAATTCCGACATTACCTTCAAGGATATTGGGCTGATCAAAGAAATCTTCAAAAGCAAACTCTTCAATATTTATCACTCACGAATTGAGTACCCTGAGGAAATCCAAGCAAGGGAAATTCAGTCCGAGGAGTAAAAAAATCACGATTCTTCCTAAAAAGCAGAAAGTCTTGTCCTGAGCAGGAAAGACTTTCTGAAACCAACCAGAAACCAGACATTAGTGGAGCAATTATCGCTCCGTGTTCCTTGCCATTGAAGAGGGTGAAGTTAACTGAATAACTATCTGTCATCAAGGAACGATACAAATATATACCGGTTTTATTCTTTTTTCTTACAAGATTTATGTTCGGTCTAATGTTAATCACCAACGGTTGTACTATTTTAACAAAAGGACTTTTTGGGGATATTAATGGCATTTTTCCGTTTATTTTTAAATCCTTTTGTTATGACATGGATTAAATTTGAGTATTACACTCAATGTATTGCTAAACAGTGCGTTGGTAGTATTCCGAATTGTCGAGTGATTTTTATCCTGCCAGTTGAATGTAAGGGATAGATTAACAATTTATTCGTCTATGGCTAAAAGGAAAATCACCCTGTCACAGGTCATCCTCTTGTGTATCGAAAAATGGGAACGCGATATCGGCGTTTTTAAATGAAACACCTACGACCAACAATAATAAACAGACAAGAACATGATTATGAAAAAAATATGGCTGTTTCTCAATCCTTAAAGGGTTAAATAAGATTAACCCCGGGTGACAACCCGGGACAAGAAACACCCCCTTAGCAATTGGAGCCCCGAAGGGGTTCAATATTCAGATAGTCAATACTTAACGAAAAACTAAACATGTGAAAACAGTCTCGATGCTTACATCGGAGAAAAACCGTTATTGGATTCGGTTACTCAGACAGCTGTTTTTTTGTGGGGCAATTACCCCCACAACCCGTGCATCCTGCAGTAGTCTTTTCCTCTTTTAAAAAGAAAAAAACGATTGCTTTAATCAAGGAAAAGACAGCCCAGGAAAGGATTAAATATACAAGAACTGATTGCCACATACTATAGATTTTCAATTTTACATAAAACAAAACGCTTTAAAGAGTGTAATGTTTCGTTTTTAGAAAAAGAACAGTGAACCAAGTTGATACACCGCCACTGCAGCTATCCATGCAAGTAAAGACGTGTACCCAATCAGAAATAGAGGCCATTTCCACCCTCTGGTTTCCTTTTTGACAGCCACAACCACTCCAACACAGGGAAAATAAATTAAAACAAAGACCAAAAACGATAAGGCGGAAAGGGATCCCATGCCTGAGTCTTGATTCATGGCTTTGCTTTTTAATTTTTCCTGCAAGGTATTGTCGTTGTCATTTTCCGAATCGGCATGGTATATTACGCTTAAAGTGCTAATTATAACTTCTTTGGCTGCAATTCCCGTGACGATACTTACTCCCAGCTGCCAGTCCAAACCAGCAGGTTTTAATATGGGTTCAATAGCAGTTCCAATCATTTTCAGGTATGATTGCTCCAGGTGTTTTGATTTATATTCTGAAGTAACAGAATCAATACGTTCCTTAACTATTGTTGAGTCTGTTGTATTTGCAACCACCCATTCAATTTGTCGATTTTTTTCTGCCGTTAATTCCGGGTTTCTTGGAAAATAACCTAAGGACCAGATGATGACTACCGCTATCAGAATGGTTCCCCCAACTTTTCTGAGGTATTCGTAACTTTTATCCCACATATTTACTAGAATAACCCTTAATGTTGGTAACCTGTAAGGAGGCAACTCCATAACGAAGGGTGCTTCCTGCTTTTTAAACATCGTTCTTTTGAATAAAAGAGCCGATCCAATGGCTATTAGAATTCCCAAAAGGTAAATAGCCATGAGCGCTAATGTGGGATAGGATGGAAAAAATGCCCCAATTACCAGAATATACACCGGGAGACGAGCACTACAGGACATGAAGGGATTTATAAGCATTGTTAAAATCCGGTCGTTCTTATTTTCAAGGATTCGGGTGCTCAGAATGGCAGGCACGTTACACCCAAAACCCATAATCAAAGGGATAAAACTTTTACCATGTAAACCAATTTTGTGCATAATTTTATCCATGATAAACGCTGCCCTCGCCATGTATCCTGTGTCCTCCATCAGCGAAATGAAGAAAAACAGGATCAGGATATTTGGAAGGAATACCAGTACGCTTCCAAGACCGTTTATAATCCCGTCGGTTAGTAAATCCTTAAAAGCCCCTTCGGGCATTACCCCCGCAATAAAGGAATTCAAACTGCCTACGGCACCGTCGATCCATTCCATAGGGTATTGCCCCAGATTAAAAGTGGCAAAAAACATCAGGAACATGAAAAGAAAAAAGATGGGAAACCCAAAAAGTTTATGAGTTAGGAAAGCATCTATTGATTCGGTGTTTTTACGTCGGTTTTTATGGTTTTGGTGGTAGGTTTCATGTAAAGCACCGGATATAAAACCATACCGGGCATCGGCAATAACGGTTTCAGATTTATCGGAATAGTGTTGTTCAATTTTTTTAACGGCTTCACGTGTTGCTTTATGAATTGAATTGAAATTTTCGGCCTTGGAAAGGATTCCTCGCGCAAACACGTCCGACTCCAACATTCTTATGGACAAATATCGGGGCGATCGGTGCGAAATAATGTCATGGTTAACCTTTACCAATTCTTCAATACTATCAATAGCTTTTTCTACCTCGCTGCCATAATTTATATGAATATGTCGTACAACGGGATCCCTATCTTCGTAAACGTCGATTATTTTCTGCAACAGTGTAGAAATACCTTTTCCCTTTGAGCCAACAGTTGGTATCATGGGGATTCCCAGCATTTTAGAAAGCTCATGGTGTTGGAGTCGGGCACCGTTTTTTATCATCTCGTCGTACATGTTTAAAGCCATAATGACCTTAATGTCCATGTCAATGAATTGTGTTGTAAGGTAAAGGTTGCGTTCAAGATTTCCTGAATCAACAACATTAATAACAATGTCGGGTACCTGGTTAAAAATATAGTTTCTTACAAAAAGCTCTTCTTGCGAATAGGCTGACAGGCTATAGGTTCCTGGTAAATCAACAAAGGTAAAAGTATAATCTTTAAATTGGGTTACCGTTTGTTTTAAATCAACCGTTACCCCGCTGTAGTTGCCAACTTTAGCACGCGAGCCGCTGAGAGCGTTAAACAACGTTGTTTTTCCAGCATTAGGATTGCCTACAAAGGCGACATGGATTTGTTTATCGTGATTTCCAATGCTTGTTTTCAGCTGTTCAAGATCAATTATTTCATATTGATTTGTTGTTGTGTAGGTTTCATGTTCGGATAAGGGTAAAACCTCAATCAACTCTGCTTCAGCGTGCCTTAAAGAAACATCATAACCCATAACACGGTATTCAATGGGATCAAGCAATGGTGCGTGTCTTACAACATAAACCTCTTTCCCCCGGACAAAACCCATTTCAGTTATTCGATGTCTGAACTCGCCGTATCCCTTTACCTTTACTATGATTGCCGTATCACCAGTCTTTAATTCTGAAAGTTTCATTGATGTGCCACTAAATTGAGTAGATAAAGTACAAACGTTTTCTCTTGTTCTAATTTAGAATGGGTAAAAATAAGAATGATTTTTGGGATTAGCAAATTACTTCTAACTTAATTTTCTTGGGCGACTGCCTTTATGTTTGATATTATTTTGAGCCACAAAGGTTAATTCGCACGCATTGAGAAGGAAAACGAATAAAGGAAAACAGTTTTCTAATTTCCAACCAGGTTTTTGTAGTGCTCGAACCTTTCAAGTATTTCACGCACATATAAAAATGGTTCTTCTCCACGGCAATAACCATTCCGGACAACCGGATCAAGATAGAAGTCCGGAATTGCTTTTCGGAGTAGAAAACTGTCAACATTGTTTTCCCAACGTTTGGGATCTTTTCCGTATTTTTCGGCCAACCTTCGTGCGTCAAGAACATGCCCTTGTCCCACGTTGTAGGACGCCATTACAAATTTTATCCTTTCTGCTGAATCGGGTACTGTTTCGCGGAAATAATCATCCAAATATTTTATAAGCCTTGCACCTGCCCTTATTTGTTGTTCAGGGCTGCTGTTTTTGGATATTCCAAAAGTCAGGGCGGTCTCTGGCATTAATTGCATTAACCCAAATGCCCCTGCCCAACTTTCCAGGTTTGGTTCAAATCTGCTTTCCTGATAAATCAGGCTAGCCAAAAGTCGCCAGTCCCAGTTAGGGATTTTACTGTAATCTTTAATAAACTCGTCATACCTCGACAACCGGCCCAGGTTTACGGACATGAAATCACTTTTTATACGGCTTGAAGCTTTATGGCTTCGGAAATATTTATTATATAAAACGCCGTGCAAAGACGAGTTAATAAACGTGTCGAACCACAGGTTCAATTCATTTGCCAAAGAATCAGAACCTCTAGCCACAGCCCAGGAAAGGTTTTGGTTAAAACTTATGGCAGTTGCAACGTCAATGTTGTAATAATAGGTTTGGTTAAGCAGTGCAACATCTTCATCGGTAACCATATAGGGGATTTCTCCCTGAGAAACCAGAGTAATAAGCTGTTCGGAAGTATAGCCATGTAAAGAACGAACAAAAATGGTATCCCCAATTTCTTCACTAAGGTTTTGCAGCCTGTTCTCGAACGAAGTTCCTTCTTGCACGTAAACCTCTTTACCCGCCAGATTTCTGGGATCGCGAAGTTGCAACCGTTCCATTTCTGACCTTCCCATTTTTTCCCAACCCTCGGGCTTTCGTTGTACCAATACCTGTCGTGTTGTTCCATAAGGCTTTGTAAATATTACCCTTTTTGCTCTATCCATTGTCACAGTAAGGTTAAGCGCTAACACGTCAACTTCCCCCGATTCCAATTTTTTTATCCCCTCTTCAATATCGTTATTTACCACAACCCGTAGTTCAACACCCAACCGATTGGCGAAAATGGAAAGCATGTCGTATTGGTAACCCATCAGTCTTCCCCTGTAGCTGAAATAGTTAATGGAATTATGATCGGTCAGGGCAACCAATGTGTCTCGTTCAAGTATTTGCTGGAGAGTTGAAACCTGAATTTCATCGTTTCTGAAAACGGGGAACTGAAAAATGGAAATCAAGATAGCTGATAGCATCAACAATCCCACTATGACCACAATTGCGCGGTGTTTTTTATCTCGAACGTTTAAATCCACAACTTCATGTAATTTATCAGCCAATATACAAAAATATCCAAATAGAGCTTTAAAAATGCTTGCTATCTTCAAAAATGTTTGATAACATTGTGGGATAAACCCCCTATTGTATGAGCGACTTCTTTGCGTTTGTATATCAGTTATTTACTCAAAACTGGACACTCATTCTTTTTATTGTTTTTGCTTTCGCCATAGCAATACAATTATTCTATTATTTTTTTATTTACCTAAGGGTTTTTTTGTACAGGAATAAACCGCTAAACCAAAGCAATATGCCTGTTTCTGTGGTAATCTGTGCCCGCGATGAAGAACAAAACCTGAAGGTTCATTTGCCCCAACTGGTAAATCAGAAATACATTGAATATGAAGTGTTTATTATTTTGGATGCTTGTGTCGATGATTCCCTTGATTTACTGAAAAACAAGGTCAATGAGTTTAGCAACCTTCGGTACACCGTCATTACCAAAGATGCTAAATTTACTCATGGAAAGAAGCTTGCACTTACTGTTGGCTTGAAAGGGGCAAAGCACGATCATCTCCTTCTTACGGATGCAGACTGTTTACCGGCTTCAGAATTATGGTTACAAAGAATGGTATCACATTTCAACCAGGGATACGAGATAGTTTTAGGGTATGGGAAATTTCAACCCGATGGTACCTTTTTAAATAAACTTGTTCGATACGACGCCTTTTTTATTGGTCAGCAATATTTGGGAATGGCCTTGTTGGGATTGCCTTACATGGGGGTTGGCCGGAATCTTGCTTATAAACGCGAGGTTTATACCCGCATTGGAGGCTTTTCAAAGCATGCCCACATTGAATCGGGAGATGATGATTTGTTGGTGAATGCTGCCGCGAATAAAAGAAATTGTACCATTGAAATTCACCCCGAGGCACACACAATATCCTATACACCAAAAACCTTCAGAAGATGGAAGTCGCAGAAAAGCAGACATTTAAAAGCGTCTCATCTTTATAAGGGCAAACACAAATTTGCACTATCGGTTGAGCCACTATCTCGCATAATTGCCTGGTTTGCACCTATACCCTTATTTTTTCATCCAGAATGGTTTTATGTAGTATTGGCACTTTCTTTGTCAAGGCTTTCAGTCTTTATGACCATTACTGTTTTGAGCATGAGAAAATTGAACGAGAAAGCGTTATGGTACGTTGCACCGTTGTTTGATATTTCATTACCTTTTGTAACATTTTGGTTTATACTTAATAATCGATTCCGAAAAAGGACGACATCATGGAAGTAAACCCCGATTTTTCTAAACGCGCACTTGAAGACTTCGAGCTTGTTAAACGGGCACGTGAAGGAGAAGAGAAGGCATTTGCCATCCTTCTGAAACGATATCGTGACTCTATTTACTACATGTTGTTAAAGATGGTGAACAACCAAACCGATGCCGAAGATCTTACTATTGAAGCATTTGGGAAAGCGTTCAAAAGTATTGACCGATATTCACCTCGATTTGCCTTCAGCACCTGGTTGTTTCGGATTGCCTCGAACAACTGCATTGATTTTCTGCGTCGAAAGCGAGAAATGGGATTGACCTTAAATCCTAACCACGAGGACGTTAACCAGACCGGAAACAAAGAAATCAATTATCGGTACATTCAAATTGAAGCACCTGACCTTAGTCCCGAGGAACAAATGATTAGTAAACAAAAGGTGAAAATCCTTAGGGCTATTGTTAAAGAATTGAAACCTAGATACCGCCGACTAATTGAATTACGCTATTTTGAAGAACAGAGCTACGAAGAGATAGCCGAGACGCTGGGAATTCCCATTGGAACGGTAAAAGCCCAGTTGTTCAGGGCCCGTGAACTGCTTTTTAACATTCTTCGCGACAAAAAACAAAATATTTAATCCTTCATGGAAAAAATTTTAAAGTACTTTCCTGCGCTGCCAACAACACAAAAAGAAAAATTTGAACGTCTTGGTCAGCTTTATCGCCTTTGGAACGAGCGAATCAATGTTGTTTCGCGGAAAGATATTGACAACCTCTACGAGCGGCACGTATTACATTCACTGTCAATTGCCAAACTGATACGATTTGTTCCCGGAACAAAAATTGTTGATGTGGGCACCGGTGGCGGTTTTCCTGGCATTCCCCTAGCCATTATGTTTCCCGAAACCGAGTTTCATTTGGTTGACAGCATTGGAAAGAAGATAACTGTTGTAAAAGAAGTCGCCGCCGAGTTGGACTTGAAAAACGTAACCGGAATTCATTCACGTTCGGAAAATATAAAACAAAAATACGATTTCGTTGTCAGTCGGGCGGTAACAGAAATCCCTCAATTTATTAGGTTTACAAGGCATCTTGTTTCATCTAAAGACAAAAATCCCTTACCCAACGGTTTTTTTTATCTCAAAGGGGGTAGTTTTATTGCCGAACTGGAAAAAACACGATTGTACTATGAACTTTTTGAAATCTCCGATTACTTTAAAGAGGAGTTTTTCAAGGAAAAGAAGATTGTTATTATGACTCTGTAATATTCCCGGATAACTATTGAATTCAGGACAGGGCAAAGTTTATTGGATTTCCGGAGAAGTAGGACAATTAAGCAGTTGAAGCAAAAGTAGTTATGAGTTTGTGGGATAATTTTCCAAAAAAAAACAGCCAAATATTTTTGTAGATAAAAAAATATATCTACCTTTGCATCCGCAAACGAAACTAATAGTGGTTTCAAAAAGCAAGGCCCGTTCGTCTAGCGGTTAGGACGCCAGATTTTCATTCTGGTAGCAGGGGTTCGATTCCCCTACGGGCTACAATTTTTATTATAAGGAGATTAAGACACATGGCAAATCATAAGTCGTCAAAAAAAAGAATTCGTCAGATCGAAAAAAGAAGGTTGTTCAACCGTTATTACGCAAGAACTACACGTAATGCCGTCCGCGAATTGCGTGCAATGACCAACAAAGATGAAGCTAAGGCAGCTCTTCCAAAAGTGGCCTCACTTATTGACCGCCTGGCCAAAAAGAACGTCATTCACGACAATAAGGCTTCGAACCTGAAATCAAAACTGACTAAGTTTGTCAACAAACTGTAGGGATAAAACAACAAAATAGTAGGGATAACTTTTCGGTTATCCCTTTTTTTTGCGTAGTTTTGAACGTCAATGGAAAACACAGAAGATGAACAACGGGAAGAAACTCTCAATCACCCAATGGGCTTTGGAAGATCGGCCCCGGGAAAAGCTTTTGCTTAAGGGTGCTCAATCTCTTACTACAGCCGAGGTGATTGCTATTTTACTTGGGTCGGGCAACGATTCGGAAAGCGCTGTTGATTTGGCGAAGCGTATCTTTCAGACGTATAACAATGATCTGACGCAATTTTTTAATGTTTCCATTGGCGATTTAAAACGGTTTAAAGGCGTTGGAGAAGCAAAAGCAGTAACCATTGCAGCAGCCGTTGAACTCGCCCGACGCTGTGAGGCATCGAAGGACGGAAAAATCCCTGAAGTTGTCCGTTCGTCGGTGGATGCATACAAGGCAATTGCACCATTGCTTTTTGGGTTGAAACACGAGGAGTTTTGGATTCTCAGTCTGTCGCAGTCCAGTCGAATCCTTTCAAAGTATAAAATAGGGCAAGGGGGAATTGCAGCCACCACGGTTGATTTGAGGATTATTTTTCAGAAAGCCCTTTCCGACAATGCCACGGGCATTATCCTTTGTCACAACCACCCTTCGGGCAGTGAAGTTGTCAGTACCAGTGATAAAACTTTGACCGAAAGAATAAAAAATGCGTCCAATCTGTTGGATATTAAATTGTTTGATCATATTATTGTAACCGGGGAAACCTATGTCAGTTTTGCCGACAGTGGATTATTATAAACGTGCTACTTATCAACCTTAAAGAAAAAACTATGGAAATCAAAAATTTATGTTCGTTTAATTCGGTGTCGAACCAGTATATGGCCGAGTTACGTGATGTTGAAATTCAGCAGGACAGAATGCGTTTCCGCTACAACATGCAACGAATTGGGAGCATCATGGCTTATGAAATAAGCAAAACAATGGCATATGAAGACAGGATAACACGCACATCGCTAGGCACATCCATAGTTCCGGTTTTATCGGTTCAACCTGTGTTAGCTACTATATTACGTGCCGGTTTACCCATGCACCAGGGAATGCTCGACATTTTTGACAAGGCCGAAAACGCATTTATATCAGCCTATCGTGCTTACGAGTCCGATGGTTCCTTTACAATTCAGTTCGAGCATATTTCAACCCCATCGTTAGAGGGAAAGACCGTAATTCTGTGTGACCCAATGTTGGCAACCGGAGCTAGCATGGTGCTCTCATACAATGCGTTACTAAAAAACGGAATACCTTCGCATGTTCATATTGCCACCATAATTGCCTCGAAAGAAGGAGTGGAATACGTCCGACGCCACCTGGAGGGTAAAAACGTAACCTTGTGGGTTGGGGCCGTTGATGACGAATTGACATCAAAATCGTATATCGTTCCAGGACTGGGCGACGCCGGGGATTTGGCATACGGCAGTAAAAACTAAGCACTTGCCTGGTTTCATAATAAAGCTGAAAGGTTGACCAAAGTCATTTAATCATATTTGGCAACCAACGGCATCCGACGCCCAGCTCCGAACGCTTTTGACGATACCCGGAGTATGGGAGGTGCCTGGAAACGTTTAAACTCCGACTGATTTACCAATCGGATGACTTTGCGTACAGTTTGTGCATCGAAACCCAAGTCAACAATGTCAAATTCAGATAGTTGCTTCTCAATATAGTTGAATAGAATTTTGTCCAACAAGTCGTATTCCGGCAGGCTGTCTGAATCTTTTTGGTCGGGTCGTAATTCGGCTGACGGGGGCTTGGTGATAATATTGGAAGGAATGACAACCCTGCCTGTGTTCAGGAATTTTGCCAAAGCAAAAACATCGGTCTTATATACATCGCCCAAAACCGATAAAGCCCCGTTCATGTCGCCGTACATAGTGGAATAACCAACGGCAAACTCGCTTTTATTGCTTGTGTTGAGCAAAATGTGGCCAAGTTTATTACTGAACGCCATGAGCATTGTACCACGAATTCTGGCTTGCAGGTTTTCTTCGGCCAGCCCAAAGGGTAAATCTTTAAATACGGGGTGCAAGGACTTCCGGAATTGATCGAAAACATTGCTGATGGGCAATTGGTGAAACTCAATATCAAGATTTTTAGCCAACTGGACGGCATCGGTTATAGAGTGATCGGAACTGAATTGTGATGGCATCAACAGTGCTGAAACATTTTTATTTCCAAGGGCTTCGGCAGCTAATACTGTTACTACTGCCGAATCGAGGCCACCGGAAAGCCCAACAACGGCTTTCGTGAAATTGTTCTTTGTAAAAAAGTCGCGAATCCCAAGAACAAGCGCACTCCGGATTTTCTCAATGGAGTCGTACGCGGGTTGTTCTATGTGAGATGAACGTTCAATACGATCAAAGCTAATGAGTTGCAAATCCTCAACAAAACTTCTCAACTGCAATACGGTGTCGCCTTCTGAATTAATAACCTTTGATGCTCCATCGAAAATCAAATCTGTGTTGGCTCCAACCTGATTGACATAAACAATAGGAAGCCCGTAATATTTGGCATTACGACGTAAGACATCCATTCGTCTGTTTTCCTGAAAATAAGAAAAGGGAGACGCTGCAATGTTAATAATTAAGGCGGGATTTAGTTGTCTTAACCTGTCTAAAGGGTTATGCTTGTATAGTCTTGATTTTGCAAATGACTGATAAACCGGCTGATCGTACCACAAATCCTCGCATACGGTAATACCAACTTCAACCCCTTTAATTTCAATTGTATCAAATGCGTCATTTGATTCAAAATACCGGTATTCGTCAAAAATATCGTATGTAGGAAGCAATGTTTTGTTTATAATTTTCTTAATCAATCCGTTATCAATAACAAAAGCAGAATTGTACAATTTTTTTCCTTCCCGGTCGGTGTTGATAGAGGGAGCTCCCAGAATGACCGCGATATCGGTGGTGTGGATTAGTATATTGTTTAATGCTTTCTGGATGTTCTCGTTGAACCATTGTTTTTCAAGCAAATCCATTGGCGGATAGCCACAAACGGCCAATTCCGAGAATACAACCAAGTCTGCTTTTTGCTTTTTGGATTCCAGGATAGCCTGTATTATTTTTTGCGTGTTTAGCTCAAAGTTTCCAACATGATAGTTTAACTGGGCTAAGGCGATTTTCATGGTTGGCGTGTTAAGGGTTAAAGAACGTTAATAGATGGCTTTAAGTACGCAAGGGATTCAACTTATTGCAGAACATGGTTTTTGTCAAAAAATCAGACCCAGGTTTAGCCCAAGTCTGTAATAACTCACCTGATCCGCTTTTTGGTTCTTGTCCCTGGTCAAATCCGTGAAGCCACTGGAGAACACAAACATAGCTTTTACAGCGGTGCTCCCTCCAAGGCTATAGTTAATGCCAGCTCCAAAAAAGTATCCAGCTGCAAACAATGCCATTTCGTCCTTAGCAGTTTCGTTTTCAATGCCCATAGTTTTTATATTAACCTTTGTTTTTAGGTTGTAGGCAGGAATAACTCCGGTTTCGCCACAAATTGTTATATAGCCAATTTCGCGTGAACGAAATGTAAAACCAATGGGCAATTCTATTTGTTGCATTTTGTAATTTACGAGCGAACCTGCGGGGATGTTGCTATATAAAGAATCATAGGTTTGAAAACGGAACGGGAAATTGTATTGTATGCTATACCCGGTGTGGGCCATGCGAAGTGCTGTCGAGAGCCCCCAGTTTTGCCCTTTCAGCGTTACAACCGATATTCCATAACTCATGCCAACAGAAGCTCCATCGTTCCTGGCATCCTTAATATTGGTATTTGCCCAGTTGGCCGAAGGCGTGAAGTCAATTCCAAACTGAATTTTCTGATCTTGGCCATGCAGAACTACAGCCACCAGTGTTAAAAGAAATAAACATAGTATCTTCATAGAAAATGTTTTTACAAAGATACAAAAACATCAAAAAGATTCGTTTCTTTTGCGGATTGGTTTTAAGAATTTTGCACAATTATTATCCTTTTTGTTGAATTTTAAATGAAAACGACATAAAATGAATGTCCTGACAAGTGTTCGCTTTTTTAAATCATTGTTCATCCTGACAGTAACGGCAACAGAAATTTTCACAGGATGTTCACCAAACAAATTTGATGTAGAGGTAACCGAACCTGTAACAATTAACGTTACAAGGCTTGATTCGGCCATGTTCGAGCCAGTTCCTGACAGTGTTATCGGCAATATACTCGATTTTTACACGCAATATCCCCAATTATTTGATATCTATATGCGCCGGATTGTTCGGTTGGGGGGAGTAGAATCGAGATATTACAACGATTATCTGCGTCTTTTTTTACAAAACCCCGATATACGGGAGTGTTACGATTCTGCAAAGGTTATATTCGGTGATTTTGGGCAACAAAAAAGCGAAATAGAAAAAGCGTTCGGTTACATTCGTTTTCATATTCCGGGGTTTCGTGTTCCAGAGGTATATACTGTAATATCTGGTTTTAATGAGTCTATTTTAATGACAGATAGTGTTGTTGCCGTATCTTTAGATAAATTTTTGGGTTCAGGTAGCTACTTTTATGAACGGGTTGCATTGCAACGTTATACCCGCAAGCGGTCAAACCCTGAACTTCTTCCGATCGAAGTTGTCCGAAACTGGGCTCTTTCTGAATATGAAAACAGAGACTCGATTAGAAACATGGCAAGCGAAATGATTTTTCATGGAAAAATACTCTACCTCATGGATGCAGCTTTTCCAAAATCCAAAGACCATTACAAGATTAGTTATACGCTCCGTGATATTGAGTGGGCAAAAAAGAATGAATCAAACATGTGGGCCTTTCTTATCGATAAAAAGCTACTGTTTTCTACCGATTCGCGCGAGATAAGAAAGTATGTTGAAGATGCCCCTTTCGTGCCAGCTTTTAGAGAGGAAAGCCCGGGACGGGTTGGTGCCTGGATAGGTTGGCAAATTGTTCGTGGTTACATGGAAAGAAATCCGGATGTTACCATACAAGAGTTATTCAACATTACCGATCACCATCATATTCTGATTGAATCGGGATATTCGCCGTATTAAAGCACAATGGGAACAATTTACAACGATAAAACCTTGCTACGGCGTTCAATGCGCCTTATGAACCGCCAACTTTCCAGCGAATTGAAACAAAGTCAATCGTCATCAATCTGGGATCACATTCAGAAATATCCTCCTTTTTCCAACGCAAAAACTATCCTGATTTATTGGTCAATGGACACTGAGGTGAGTACAAGGCGAATAGTACAGAATCTGGTGTCGGAAAAAAACTTCCTTTTGCCAGTTGTGGTTGGGGATACGCTTGTATTGAGGCTATTTTCAGGAATGGAAAACATGGTTCCAGAACCTGTCTTTGGAATCCTTGAGCCTGAAGGGCCTGATTTTGTTGATTATAAAAAAATTGAACTGGTCATTGTGCCTGGCCTGGCTTTCGATACCAAAGGAAATCGATTGGGGCGTGGAAAAGGGTATTATGACAAACTCCTTAACCAGATTCCTTGGGCCAGAACCATTGGTATTTGTTTTTCCCACCAGCTTGTGGGGCATGTGCCGGTTGAAGGTCATGATGTTACATTAAACTCAATTTGCACACCAGAGGGTATCATTGAAGTAAAATAGACAAAAATGCCTATTTTACAGTGGTTTGTAAATTTCGAAAGAAACAGGATCTACAAATATCCATTGCAGTTCCAGGGAATCCGAGTCCTCCAAAAGAACTATATTCGAACCGTGGTAGCTACGGTTTAAATTCACGGCAATTACTTTGCCCGAACTATGATATATTTTATAACGTCCATTCCCCTGGTGTCGAAGATAAAAATTCTGTCCATTACCATAATTCATGGGATTAATGGATAAACCCTGGATGGGCTGGAAATAATCGTACGTAACATCTACACAACTCTGGTGTTCCCTACCCAGAAATATTTTGTAGTATTGTTCGTATGGATCTTTATCGAACCGGAAAATAGGTTCATTTTGTGGAGTGTAGAATGCATTACTCAATAAAAGGCTTTTAGAAATACTGTCCGTGTAAACATGGTTGTCAAGACTGTCAGCGGCCATTGCTGAAACAATAAAAAAATAACGTCCCAAGGGTGCAGGATCACCATAACTCAAGGTTGTTATAAGTCCTTGCTGATCAATTTCTTTCTTCTTTTTAGAATCATTGTCACCGGCAAATGTATCCGCAAGGATAAACAAAAAAGATACAATCAAAAAAAACCTAACCATGTTTTAAAAGAAATATAGAATTCAGTGGGAGTGCAAATTTGGGATTTATTTCCCGAAATATATGTTAACAAATTCAAAAATAATTCCACAAATGCTCCAAAACGACATTTTTTTCTTTCATATGTTTATATTTTCGGTTAATATTGATATTCAGTTGTTTAATTAGT